>JASFSK010000299.1:0-6193 GCA_050114455.1 Desulfobacterales bacterium
GGCTAGCTTCAGGGAGTAGGGCACGGCGGTATTGTTGATGTCCTGGGAAGTCAGCCCAAAATGAATAAATTCCTTAAAAGCCTGTAGGCCAAGATCATCGAATTTTTCTTTTAGGAAATACTCCACTGCTTTGACATCGTGATTGGTGACTTTCTCGATTTCTTTGACGTGGCGGGCATCTTCAAGGGAAAAATTGTCGGCAACGGCTCTGAGCGCCGCGAAGTACTTTTGATCGAAATTTTCGAGCTGCGGCAAGGGCAGCTGGCAGAGTGCAATAAAATATTCAACCTCCACTAGGGTACGCCATCGGATCAGTGCCGCTTCCGAAAAATAATCAGCCAATTTTTCCGTAACACCCCGATAGCGCCCATCCACCGGTGAGATGGCTTTTAACGGTGGGAATTCCATAGGTTGGACCTTCCTTATTTTTTTATTATGAGTGACACCTTACACGTGAATATTGCGGAAGTATAGGCAAACGTATTTACAGTGTCAAGTGGGGAAGGTCAAACCCAATCGGGCACACGGACATCTTTCTCTGGGACGGATCCCGGAATATAGCATTTTATATCAATTACCGGAGATCCATCCAAAGCGTCGATATCTTCGATTTCAATTAGGCTGCCTTTGATCGATCGTATTTTACACACCGTCAGGCCGATCAAATTGGGTCGTTGGGGAGAATGGGTTGCAAAAACGCCAGATAAAGGATTGCGTGAATCCTTGCGGGGGTGAACCTGAAGTACCCGGCGCTTATCCGCACAATCGTTTTGATCGAACCAATAAAGCACTGAAATGTGCGAAAATCCGTCAAGACCCAGAAGAGCATCTGTGTATTCGTCAAATATTTCGATGCAAGCTTTTTCATCACTCTTGCGGATAATACCCACCGGTTTGAGATGATATAATTCCGACATTGAATGCCTTTTTCAATAAGGGTTTAGAGGTTCCGGGTTCAAAGGTTCAACGTTCAAGGTTATCTAAACCGTGATTTTTGATCCCAAAATCTCGTATGAAACTACAGAAATTTTAGTGTTTTTTCAGCAGTCCTGACTGATTGGTGGGAGCGGCTTTCAGCCGCGATTGAAATGATAAAGTTCCATTTTTATCGCGGCTGGAAAGCCGCTCCCACAGGCCAAAAAGACAATCGATTCAAGGCTGCAAAGTTTCTCGCTTTGATCAGACGGGCTGCTCTTTCGCCCGAGGCGATTGCTCATATGAAACTTCTGAGGAATGGATTCGATTTTATTTTTTTAGACAGGATTTACAGGATCGACGGGATTTTTTTCGCCTGCGGCGAGGAGCCCTTCGGCCGAAGGCCGTTTTATCCTGATGATCCTGTCCTAATGTCTTTTACTGATAAGAATCCATTCCTATTTTTGCCGTATTTTAATCTTCGCTTTTTTACGTTTCTCTTTCGATTAGACTGGGCGCTTTTACAAGCCAGCGGCGGCGCTAGTACCCCGAAACTTTATATCAGAAGACAGACATTGGAATTCCGAATTCTTCTCTATGCGCTATGCTCTCTGCCCTCTTTGCCCACAACTCGGCACCTAATCTTCCTGAAGTTCACTAATATTCGCATAATAATCAAGCGATTCCGGGTTTCCCAGGGCATCCCGGTTGAGCACGGCCCGGCCCTCAATTATTTTCTTAACTGCCAGCTCGACCTTTTTCATATTGAGGGTGTAAGGAATCTGCGGTGTGCTCAAGATCTTGGCCGGCACATGCCTCGGCGAGGCATTCGTTCGAATCGTCTGCTTGATGGTCGTTTTAAGGTCTTCGGTCAGTTCATATCCGGGGGCCAGCTTGACAAAAAGAATGACCCTGACATCATCCTTCCAGCTTTGTCCGACAACAACACTGTCGTCGATCTCCGGCAGCTGTTCCAGCTGACGGTAAATCTCGGCGGTACCGATCCGGACCCCGCCCGGGTTCAGGGTGGCATCCGATCGCCCTAGCATGACCACGCCGCCGCGTTTGGTTACGATGACAAAATCCCCATGGCGCCAGATGTTCGGATACACGTCGAAATATGCGTCATGATACTTGCTGCCTTCCGGATCGTCCCAGAAATAAATCGGCATCGAGGGAAACGGTTTGCAGCAAACCAGTTCTCCCTGCTGGTCGATGATCTCGCTGCCCATCTCATCAAAAGCCCTGACATCCATTGCCAGACCCCGGCATTGTAGTTCGCCGGCATATACCGGTCCCATAGGATTTCCCAACGCGAAACAGCCGTTGAGATCCGTTCCCCCGGAAATGGAAGCCAGCTGCAAATCCGTCTTGATCTCATTGTATACATATTCAAAACCTTCAATGGACAGCGGTGATCCAGTCGATAGTACCGCTCGCAACGCAGAGAGATCATATTCTTTTGCAGGCTTGACGCCGGCATTGATAAGGGCCGCAATGTATCCCGCGCTGGTACCGAAAACGGTGATTTTTTCGTCTTCTGCCATTTCCCATAAGGCGCCGGGGTGGGGATGAAAGGGGTTGCCATCGAAAAGAACCAGGGTGGCGCCGACAGCAAGGGAACTGGTTAACCAGTTCCACATCATCCAGCCGCAGGTCGTAAAATAAAAAATGGTATCTTCCCGCTTCAAATCAGTATGCAGCATCAATTCCTTTAAGTGATGAATCAAAATGCCGCCGGCACTTTGAACCATGCATTTGGGCAGTCCGGTGGTTCCGGAGGAATACATGACGTAGAGGGGATGATCAAATGGCAGCTGTTCAAATTCGACTTCAAGGCCGGATTCGGAAGATCGGAAATCTTTGTAGTGCACAGCATTGGGGATCGCACTGATATTCGCATTTTGATCGGTATAGGGAACCACAACCACTTTTTCGATGGAGGGAAGCTTTTTCAAAATGTCGGCAATTCGTTCCAGGGAATCCATCTTTTTTCCCTTAAATGAATAGCCGTTGGCAGTAAACAAAATTTTCGGTTGAATCTGTCCGAATCGATCCAGAACCCCTTTGATGCCAAAATCCGGAGAGCAGGAAGACCAGGTCGCCCCCATGCTGGTTGCAGCCAGCATAGCGATAATGGTGGCGGGCATGTTCGGCATAAACCCTACCACCCGATCGCCGGCTTTCACACCGGCCGCCTTCAGGCCATGGGCCAGCCGTGCCACTTCATCATAAAGTTCCGCATATGTCATCCGGGTTGGCGGCTGCCCTTCGCCCTTGAATACCAGGGCGATTTTATCGTCTCTGAAGCGCAGTAGATTTTGGGCAAAATTAAGCCGTGCACCCGAAAACCAACGGGCCCCGGGCATTTTCGCCACATCGTCTATAACCTGATCATAGGGTTGAGAAGCGATGATATCCGCGAATTCCCACATTGTCTCCCAAAAAGCAACCATGTTATCGACAGACCATTCATAAAGGGGTGTGTACTCATCGAAACTTTGACCGTATTTGTTGTTGACGATACTCATAAACCGATACATGTTGCTGTTCTTGATTTGTTTCTCCGAAGGCTTCCATAATAGTTTCGCCATGATTCCTCCCTCTAATAATTTATTGGCAACCGTTCACAGTCTCGACGTTCTAAAAATGAATCTCCCTGCGGCAAGCCGTGGAGTACTAATAAATGTAAAATTCGTTTCATCGCAGCAAGCTGCGGGGAATCATACCCGGCCAGATTTCGCATCGCCCTTAAGCTGTTTCATACAATCCGTGTAATCTGCGAAATCTGTGGATTCAAAGGCTGTTCAATTTCAAACAGGCTATAAATTCAAATAGGCGTTTTGGATCTCGACCGCTATTTACCGTTATAACTACCAATTAGTCAAGATAATCGACGAAAAAACGGCAATCTATAGTCATTTAACATTGCGGTGGTGATCGATTTCCAGTATCAATAGCATTTCGGTAGCCGATTTGCGGATCTTTGTATTATTTGATACGCATGGCCTGAGTTGAGCGAATTCAGCGTTCAGCGTTCCAGGGTTAAAAAGCTCGATGAGGTGTTGCTCGTCACTGGAGTGTGACGATCCTATAGGATTTATGGCTAGGCAGTTAGAAGCCCGGAACCCGGAACCTTGAACTCGGAACCCGGAACCTTGAACCGATTATTGAGGAGATCGAACATGCGCCTGGTAGATCTTAGATCCGACACCCTGACCCGTCCCACCTCGTCAATGTTGAAAGCGATGGCGGAGGCTCAGGTTGGAGATGATGTATTTGGGGAAGACCCGTGCATAAACAAATTGGAAGAAATGGCTGCAGATCGCTTGGGAAAAGAATCGGCTTTATTTGTTGCCAGTGGTACCATGGGTAACCTGGTAAGTTTGCTGGCCCATTGCGGTCGCGGCGATGAAATCATCCTCGGAAATCTTTCCCATACTTTCTATTTTGAACAGGGAGGCTCGGCTGCCGTGGGGGGAATCCACCCCCGCACCGTTGCGAATCTGCCCGATGGCACTCTGAAGTTGTCTGAAATTGAGTCAGCCATTCGACCGGACAACATCCACTTTCCGCTGACCCGGTTGATTGTGCTCGAAAATACGCATAATCTTTGTGGTGGGACACCCCTTGACCTTGAATACATGCGAGCAGTCGGAGACATTGCCCGGCGCCATGGATTGAAAATCCATGTGGACGGTGCTCGCATATTTAATGCGGCCATCGCACTTGGAATAACAGTCGATCGACTGGCAGCCGAGGCGGACTCCTTGTCATTCTGCCTGAGTAAGGGGCTGGGGGCACCAGTCGGTTCCATGGTCTGCGGCAATCGAGAATTTATTCTTCGGGCACGACGAGCGCGCAAAGTTATTGGTGGCGGCATGCGTCAGGCAGGTGTATTGGCGGCGGCCGGCATCGTTGCCCTCAACGAAATGGTCGATCGCCTGGCCGATGATCATGACAACGCCCGCAGGCTTGCAAATGGCCTGGCAGACTTACCTGGCCTGTCCATCGATCCATCTTTGATAAAAACCGATATCGTTTATTTTGAAGTTAAAAGAGAGGGTCTGACAGCGGAAGAATTGGTTCAGCGCCTGGACGAACAGGGTGTCCGAATGCTTCCGGTCGGGCCGGGTCGGATACGTGCGGTCACCCATTATCATATTACTTCCGATGATATTGATTATGCGCTGGGAGTATTCTCGAAAGTGATGAGAGCATAAGGGTCATCCATTATTTTACACACAAACCGATCTCATCTGCCCGACAACCTGCCTTGTTGCCCTCAGAATATATAATGATGCCTTGACATCATCAAAAAAGATGCTAAGATGCCTGCATGAGAACGACACTATCAATCGATGATGATGTGCTTGAACGGGCACGGGCCGTTGCAGCCAAATTGAGAACACCCTTGAAGACGATAATCAACGAAGCGCTTCGCACCGGTCTGGACTATGTGGAACAACCCGCTAAGCAGAGGCCCTACAAAACGAAACCTCATAAAATGGGTCTCCGGAACGGCCGCAATCTAGATAATATCCAGGAACTGCTGGCGCAGATTGAAGGCGAGGATTCCCGGTGATCTTGGTTGATGCCAATATTCTATTATACGCAGAAGACGCGCTTCAATCCCGTCACCAACAAGCGCGTGCGTGGTGGGATGATCAACTTTCCGGAACAGTGGGCGTCTGCCTATGCTGGACGGTTCTGTCCGCATTTATTCGAATAGGAACGAATCCAAGGGTTTTCGAGCACCCGCTCTCTCTCGAACAAGCGCTTGCTCGAGTGCAGAGTTGGTTGGATCAACCCTGTACGAGAGTCGTTCGGCCAACCGAGCGACACTGGACCGTTTTCAAGCAAATGCTCACGGAAGGTCAGGCGACCGCCAATCTGGTGACAGACGCCCATTTGGCCGCGCTGGCCATTGAAAATGGCTGTGAGCTGGCCTCTACCGATTCTGATTTCGCTCGTTTCCCCAAACTGAAATGGAGGAACCCCCTCGCCTGACCAATTTAAGCGAACAAGCGGATAGAGTGCAACCAACACTAGCGGAAACGAAAAAAGTGGGCAAATAAACCTTCCCCTTCTTATCACAGCTCATTTTTCTTAAAAAATGATGGCGTCGGAAGTTTCAAATCCAATTGTATAACGATAGCTAATGCTTGAACGAACGTTGTCCCGTATACACCATGGTCACATCGGCTTCATTGCAGGCTTCAATCGATTGATAGTCATTGGCGGACCCGCCCGGTTGAATCACCGCCGTGATGCCCTC
>JASFSK010000300.1:0-6169 GCA_050114455.1 Desulfobacterales bacterium
GGCTTTGGTTATTATGGTATCCGTCATACTCTCCCCGGCATTTTACAAATTTTCTAACGTGCTCAACATTCTGCGGGCCTCCGCCGTGCTGGGCATCGTCTGCCTGGGACAGACCCTGGTAATTCTCGGCGGCGGCATAGACCTGTCGGTCGGAGCGATCATGGGCACGGTGGCCATTTTCATCTCCGAATTCACCGGCGGCGTCGACGCCGACGTCGCCGGTGCCATTTTAGCCTGTCTGATGATCGGCGTGGCGGTGGGTTGGCTAAACGGCATGTTGGTCACCAAAAGGAACATACCACCATTTGTGTGCACCTTGGGCATGCTCATCTTTGTCGAAGGAATCCGATTCGCCTATACCGCCGGCGTCATCAGCGGCCGACCGGCGCCGTTTATCCGCAAGCTGGGGTCCATCATCGGGCCTATCCCCATTCCGATGTTGATTATGGTCGCCCTGTCTGTGCTGGTTTGGATTTTGTTGAAGAAAACCAGTTTCGGGCGCCGGCTCTATGCCACGGGAGGCAATCGGGAAGCGGCCCGCTATTCCGGCATCAATGTCGATCGTATTTCCATAGCCACCTATGTTCTGTGTGGACTGTGCGCGGCCATCGCCGGACTTCTGCTGGCCGGCTACATCGGCTACGGGGACCGATATCTGGGCCGCGGATTCGATCTGGATTCCATCGCTGCCGTGGTGGTCGGCGGAACCGCTTTTGAGGGTGGGCGCGGCGGCATTGGGGGAACCATCGCCGGGGTTCTGCTTCTGACAATTCTGTTCAACATCGTGCTTATTCTCAATCTGGAAGTGCACTATCAACTCATCCTTAAAGGAATTGTCATCATCGGTGCGGTTCTGGCTTACTCTTCCCACCGGCGATTCGAGTAATGCCGCGGCAAGCTGAGGCCGGCGAAGGCAATGACTTGAAGTGGTAAAGCGTTTGAAGTGATTGGTTGGCGAAAACAATCAGCAAAAAAGGAGGCAGACACATGGATGAAAAGTATTTCGTAAACACCCTGTTGGAAAGAGTGGACCAGGGAAAAATGAGCCGTCGAAGTTTTATTCATTCGGCCGGCGGAATTCTGGGTTTGGTGGGGGCCTACTCGGCGCTGGGCAATATCGGCCTATCCGGGTTCGCTGGCACGGCTGAAGCGGCTGAGGCCTCCAAAGCCAGTGAGGCCAGGCCCGAAGATTGGGACCGCATGCTGTTCTACGACTGCACTCGGTTTCGCAAAGACCCACCCTGGACCATCGCGAACCTGTCCCAGGGGCCGACCAACTCCTGGGCTCTGATGCTCGACGGGCACACCGATTACGCTGTCAAAGAAAAGTACAAGAGCTATTTCAAGAACTATCTTTACGCTGACGGCCAGCTCAATGCCGGTGTTCAGGTGGCCGCCGTGGAGACGCTGATGGCCCAACGCCCCGATGTGATGATCGCCACCCCCCTGGGAGCAGCCCTGAAGGTTCCGCTGGAGCGGGTTTGGGATTACAAAATTCCGGTCATCCAGATGCAGATGCCCTATTTAACCGACAAATTCCTGTCCTATGTCAACGCCGATAATGCATACAACGGCCGGACAACAGCCGAGTGGATCGTCAAGAAGCTCAACGGCAAAGGCAAAATTGTCATGGCCTCCGGAGCAGCCGGCGTGGACACGGCCGAGGTCCGCTTGGCCGCAGCCCGGGCGGTCTTCAAGGAACATCCGGGGATCGAGATCCTGGCCCATGGCTATCACGACTGGTCCATTTCCAAGGGCAAAAAGGGTGTGGAGGCTTGGCTGGTCGCACATCCTCACATCGACGGCATCTGGTCGGACAGCGCCTTCCAGGCCTGGCCCGCAGTCGAAGCCTTTGTCGAGGCCAAGCGGGACCTGCCACCCATGACCACCGAACCGCTCAACGGCTTTCTCCGGCTGGCCAACAAATACAAGTTCGACTTTCTGGCGGTCGGATACCCCAATGCCACCGGCCTGATTATGGTCGATGTGGCGGTGAAGGCCATGATGGGTGAGACGGTGCCGCGTTATATTTACGTGGACCAGCTGACTTTTGATCAAACCGAATTGAAATCGTTTTACAGACCCGATATGTCCGACGACCTGTGGGTGGATTATCTCTACCCGCTGCATTGGGCCAACAAACAGTTCCCCAAAAAGGGTTGACCGTATGAATCGGCTCCGGAGGCCATTTGGCTTCCGGGGCCAACAGCATGGTTGATCAAACGGTCGCGAGGATGACCTGATGGATTCACATTCACTGGAAATGATCGGCATTACCAAGACCTTTCCCGGTGTAAAAGCACTGGATAGGGTGACATTTTCCTGCCGTTCCGGCGAAGTGCATGCGCTGGTCGGTGAAAACGGGGCTGGAAAATCGACCCTGATGAAGGTGCTGGCCGGTGTCTATCAGCCCGATGAGGGGCAAGCCCGTATCAATGGCCAACGGGTGAGCCTCAACACACCGGCTGAGGCTCAACAATTGGGCTTGGCCACAATCTACCAGGAATTCAACTTATTGCCCTGGCTCAGCGCCACCGAGAACATTCTCCTGGGCCGTCTGCCCAAGACTAAATGGGGCACTGTCGATTGGTCCCTTGCTCGCCAGCTGGCCCAGGCCACCGTGGATCGGTTGGGCATCTGTCTGGATCTGCGCAAACGGGTCATCGACTTTAGCGTGGCCGAGCAACAGCTGGTCGAAATAGCCAAGGCGCTGTCCCTGCCCGTTCCGCCCAAGGTGCTGATCATGGACGAGCCCTCGGCAGTTTTGGCCGGTCAGGAATTGGAGCAGCTTTTCGGCGTCATCAAAAACCTGAAGGTCGACGGTGTCACCATCATCTACATTTCCCATCGCCTGGAAGAGGTTTTTGAAATCGCCGATCGGGTGACGGTTATGCGGGATGGTCGGGTGGTCGGGTGTGACGATGTGGCCAACCTCGACAAGCAGTCGTTGATCGGCCTGATGGTCGGCCGCTCCTTGGACGAGACCTTCCCCCCGGCCGGTTCGGCCATGGGTCCGGTGTTGCTGGAGCTGCAAAACGTTTCTTCTAAGAAACTGGGTCTGGACAACGTCAGCCTCAGTGTCAGAAGGGGTGAGATACTGGGCCTGGCCGGTCTGGTCGGGGCCGGCAGAACCGCCCTGGCCCAGGTCATATTCGGTATCAGTTCCTCTGATAGCGGGCGGGTTATGTTGGATGGGCAGCCCTGCGATTTAGGCAGTCCCAGGAAGGCTATCCGTCAAGGGCTGGCTCTGGTTCCGGAAAACCGCAAAGATCAGGGGCTGGTCTTGGGACAATCGGTTCGGGACAACTGCAGCCTGGTCATTCTGGATGAACTGAAAGGCCGGCTGTTCCTCGACAAGAACAAGGAAGACAAGATCGTCAGCCAGCATGTCGCGGACATGGACATCAAAACCCCCTCCCTGGAACAGGAGGTCGGTTTTCTCAGCGGTGGCAATCAACAGAAAGTCGTTTTGGGAAAATGGCTTTCAACCTCGCCCCAATTGATTATTCTGGACGAACCGACCCGAGGCATAGATGTCCGCGCCAAATCGGAGATATACAAACTCATGCGCCGGTTGGCCGACGAGGGGACCGCCATCGTCATGATCTCGTCTGAACTGCAGGAAATAATCGGTATGAGTGACCGGGTATTGGTTATGGCCCGGGGGAGAGTCACCGGTGAACTGAGCCGGAGCGAGGCCACCGAAGAAAAAATAATGACCCTGGCGATTGGAGATACGCCGGTTGCAGCTTGTGTTGCCTGAAGGATCTATATGAGAGAGAAAGCCGATTTGAGTTCGCAGGATAAGTCTGTCCCAGCGGACGACAAAAGCCCCTGGCGGCATTTTCTGGCCAACAACGCTCAGGTCCTATTGCTTTACGGGTTCCTGATTGCAGCCATTACCGGACTGTGCCTTTATTCACCGGCCTTCCGTTTCGGTCCCAACCTGTGGACCGTGGCACGACAGGCGGTCATTCCGGCGATCATCGGCATGGCTCAGACCCTGATAATCATTAGTGGTGGCATCGACCTTTCGGTGGCCTCGATGGTAACCCTGGTCAGCCTGATTTGCTCCGGCATGATGAACAGCCAGCCGGAGATGTTTCTGCCCATCACCGGCCTGATGATCGCTTTGGGTTTACTGGTCGGCTGGCTCAACGGAATCATCTCCTACCGGGGGCGGGTCCCGCCGTTTATTACCACCCTGGGCATGGCTCTGCTGCTTCAGGGCGCCGCGCTGGCCTACACCACGGTGCCCAAAGGCGGTGTGCCCAGGCTGATGGGCGATCTGCTATATTACAACAACCTGGGCCCAATACCCTATCCGCTGATATTATTCGCCCTATTATTCTCCCTCTGCCTGTTTATTTTGCACCGGACGGCATTCGGGCGGGCCATTTTCGCCATCGGGGGCAACCGGGAAGTGGCTCGCCGCGCCGGCATAAACGTCGGGCGGACATTCGTTTTGGTCTTTTGTATTGGCAGCCTGCTGACGACCATCGGCGCCCTGATGAGTACGGCCAGGATGGGCATCGGTGATCCGCTGGCCGGGATGGGCATGGAGTTGGATTCGATAACCGCCGTGGTGATCGGCGGCACCAGCCTTTTCGGTGGCCGCGGCAATCTCTTTGGCACCCTGGCCGGGGTGATCATACTGGTCCTGATCAACAATGTCATGGTCATCCTCGGCGTCAACATCTTCTATCAACAGCTGATCAAAGGCTTTGTGGTGCTATTGGTAGTGGCATTGTATAAGCAGCGTACCTGATCTTAACCCGGAATGTCAGACGGCCTCGCTCGGATGACCGAATTAGATGGAGAAATGACATGCAAATTAACGAACGTGTTTTCCTGGTCGGCGGCGGTTTAACCGGATTCGGCCTGAGCCACGACAGTGATTGTCACGTGTACCTGATTGACGGCGGTTCCGAGGCTGCGCTCATCGACGCCGGTGCCGGCCTGGGTCTGAATGACATCCTGGCCAATATCGACGGTCACGGTCTGAATGCAGACAAAATCAGCCACCTGTTGCTGACCCATCTGCACGCCGACCACGCCGGCGGCGCAGCCGGGGTAAAAGCGGCGATTCCCAGCATCACCGTTGCCGCAGCTGAAGATATGGCGCCAGCCCTGCGTCAGGGGGACGAAGAGGCGATCGCTCTCACCCATGGCAAGCGGGGCGGTTATTATGCTGACGATTATCGTTTTCGGCCCTGCCCAGTCGCACTGGATCTGATAGACGGTCAAGAGATAGCGGTCGGACAGATCAGTTTGCGGGTCATAACCACCCCCGGGCATAGTGCCGGACATGTCTGTTTTGTGATGGATGACGGCGGCCAGCGCTATCTGCTCACCGGGGACAACCTGTTCTTCGGGGGCAAGATTCTGCTCCAACCGGTGGCCGACTGCAGCCTTCAAAGTCACCTGGCCAGCATCAGGAAGTTGGACGGATTGGGCGTTGACGTATTTTTGCCCGGCCATGGGGCTATTTCCCTGCGCAACGGGCAGCGTCACATCGATGAAGCATTGTCCTGGATGGACCGCTGCCTGGTACCGCCCAGTTTTTTTTGATTCCCTTAAACTTTAGCGTATTAACGCCGGCAATCTGTTGGTCCGGCAAGGGCCGCAGGTTCCCGCAACGATGTCAAAGGAGAGAAACCATGGCCCACATACTTGCCATCAACGCCAGCGGGCGATCCAAAGGCTTTACGGCCGGCGTCCTGGATGCCGCCATAAAAGGAATGGAGCGTGTACCCGGAGTGGAGGTGGAAAAAATCCGGCTCCACAAATACAAATTCGGTCCTTGCAACAGCTGTTTTAACTGCATTCGCAACGATCCCCATGACTGCATCCTTAGAGATGACATGGGCGCAGACGGGGAGCTGATGTCCAGGATGAAAGGGACCAACGGCCTGTTCATCGCCGATCCGGTGCACTGCTGGGGCACCAGCGCAGCCTGCCATCTGTTCATCGAGCGGCTTTATCCGTTTATATGGAGCGGCGATCTGGATGGGATGCCCTTTGCCTCGGCCTCCTGTGCCAGCAACCAGGGCATGCAGCGTCTGGCCAACGCAAATCTGTGCAAATGGGCTTTCACCTATGGGATGCGCTATCAGGGCGGGCTGCCCGTTCACACCACCTATCTGGAAAGGGCCCATCAAGAGGTCGA
>JASFSK010000301.1:0-6157 GCA_050114455.1 Desulfobacterales bacterium
GGGTGTCATTGAAGGTTCCACCGCTTGCTTTTCACCGACCGGACATCCGGCCGAGGTACATATCTGCGGTGCCGAGGGGTCCATATTTATGCGCGACAACGCATTTACGGTGTGGGATTTCAAGAGAAAAAAACCGGCGGACAAAAAGATAAAACAAAAATTCCGAGCGGAAATAGGCGAAGCCGGCGCCGGTGCAGCCGATCCCAGCGCCATAGATTTCAGCGGGCATCAGAAAAATTTTGAAAATGTCGCCCATTCGCTCAAAATGGGCAAAAAACCTCTGGTTGACGGACAGGAAGCCCGCAAATCCATAGAAATCATACTGGCGATTTATCGCTCGGCGTTGAAAGGCGGCAAACCGGTAAAGCTTCCTCTCAAGCGGACACCGGTGAGAAGGAGGTTTCGATGAACTCGCGTGAAAGATTACTGACCGCTTTGGACCATCGCGAACCGGACCGTATCCCTTTCGATATGGGAAGCTGCCAGGTGACCGGAATCCATGTAGTCGCATATCAGAATTTGCGTAACGCTCTGGGTTTGCCACAATCAGAAATAAACATGTGCGATGCCGTTCAACAACTGGCAACGATCGACGATGATGTGGTTGTTCGGATGAATATCGACACCCGCGGTCTGTATCCCTTAAACAGCCACAACTGGCAGATTGTCGAACAGGATGCCGGTGAATACTGGGCCTACCGCGATGAATGGGGCATCACCCATCATCGTCCCAAAAAAAACGGTCTTTATTACAGCGTTGTCAAAGTCCCTCTGCCGCAATCCGACCTCACCTTGGAAGACATAGCCAAGCATCCCTGGCCGGATGTCGGCGATCCGGAACGAATTGCGGGGCTGCGGGAGCTGGCCCAGGGTTATCGCGCTTCTGGATATGCCGTGGTGCTCAAAGATGCGTTTGCCGGCATATTCGAGTTCGCCCAGCGAATCGTGGGCATGGAAAATTTGCTCATGATGATGATCACCGAAGAACGAGCGGCCTGCGCCCTGTTCGACAAGCTGTTGGAATTAAAACTGGACTACTGGCAGACGGCATTGTCCGAGTTGGGGGATCTGGTAGATGTCGTGACTTACGCCGATGATTACGGCACCCAGGAGTCCCAGCTGATATCCCCAGACATGTTTCGTCGATTGCTCAAACCCCGGGTCAAAACTTTGTTTGATACGTTTATCAGATTGGCTCCCCGTGCCAAACGTTTTTTTCACTCCGACGGCAATGTGCGTCCATTGATCCCTGATTTTATTGAATTGGGTGTCGATATTCTCAATCCAATTCATATTCGCGCCAAAGATATGGCGCCGGACGGCCTCAAGCGCGATTTCGGACGGGATCTTGCATTCTGGGGCGGCGGCGTAGATACCCAGGGAATTCTGCCCCACGGAACCCCCAAACAAGTCGAAGATGACGTCAGGCGCAATATCGAAGCATTGGCCCCCGGCGGTGGCTATGTCTTCAACACCATTCACAATATTCAGGCCGATGTCCCGACCACGAACATTATCGCGATGTGGGAAGCGCTACAGGAATATGGTATGTATTAGCAGGATTGTTCAGATAATTGCACCCCGGCCGTTTGAGTAGAACAAACGGAAAACCGTACTTTAATTTTCCTGTCATGTTGTTCGAATCCTTTCACCAAAGGGCCGAATAATGGGGCGCTATTGAAAAACATAATTTTCACATAACTACTGGAAAAAATTTCTATATATAATGATCAATATGACAATTAAGTGCATAAAGTTTATGGGAGAAATAAAATGGCTCGTTTAGAAAATTTACCTGCGCCCATGAGAAAGCACCTGGCAGACTTACCTTGCCCTGTTTTCGAAACGACACCATTTGTTGAACCACCTGCACCCGGCCAGCGGAGGGTGGCCATGATCTCTACGGCCGGTCTGCATCGCCGCGGTGACCGGCCCTTCTCCCTCGGTTCGGAGGACTATCGGGTCATCCCGGGTTCAGATTGGTTTTATGGCCAGACCGCAGCCGGCAAACTGCTTTACGCTATCAAAGACAAGGGAATTCAAAGTGATGATAAATATTTAAAGATCGTGGCCGGAGCCTTGATAATTCCGACGGCGAAGTCTCAAGTGGCCGGCTCGGATTGAAGTGGGGAGGGTAGCATCCGATAAATTAAATTGATTTCATATTTTGATAGTTTCGAGCTGCTGAGCATTTAACTATCGCTGTCCGGACACTGGCCGATGTCTTCTGTCAGACTGTCTTCAATATAGCGCAATATGGTACCTTCATCGTAAACCATTTTGAAGGCCGCCACCACATCGGGGTCAAATTGAGTGCCGGCCCCATCTTCGATGATCTTTAGGATAAGTGCTTCTTCCATTCTTTTGCGGTAAGCACGATCTGAAGCCATGGCATCATAAACATCTGCCAGGGATAGAATCCGTGCCAAAAAGGGAATTTGCTGTTGCCTTAAGCCATCCGGATATCCGGTGCCATCATAGCGTTCATGATGGCAGCGTATGATATGCCGCTCCTTATCCCACATCCCCAATTGCGCCAAGATATTAGCTCCGATGACCGGATGCTCTTTTATTTTCTCAAATTCCTGATCGGTGAGCCGACCGGGCTTTAGCAGTATATCGTCTCGGATTCCGATTTTACCGATATCGTGCAGGTGGCCGGCGAAATTCAATATATCTAACTCTTCAACGGTGCATCCCATCTGTTTACCCAAAATCATCGATATGCCTGTCACCCGACTGGAGTGCTGACGGGTATAAAGATCCCTTGCTTCTACCGCCGTAACAAAAGCATAAAGGGTCGCAAAGAGGTTTTCATATATATTTTCATAAAGTGCCAGGTTTTCAATCGATTGGGCCGCACTCTGTGCCATAAAAGACAAATAATATAAATCCTTTTCACTGAATCGGACGGATCCCTCACAAACTGTGGCGGTCAAAACACCAAAGACTTTATCGCGGATTTTCATCGGTACGATCATGACAGACACCAGTTGTTGGGGGATTCCGCGCACACCATTATTTTCCGATATCAGAAGAGGTATCTCGTCGGATGCGACTTCCATAATTACGGAACCCAGAAACGAGGTCTCATCGTCCGGTTGCTTATCAATCTGATTTGGAGACAGCAGACATGAATCCGGCTGTTTTAACTCTTTTAATTGCATACCAATTCCGGCAAAAGCGACCTTGAAAGGCTGTCCCACCGATTCATTGATCACATGGAACATGCATTGGTCGGCCGGGGTGATTTCAAGCACGACATCCACAGCACGCTTAAAAATGTCGCTGGTGGAAAAAGTGGTCGTAAAGCTGCCCATTATTTTATTCAAAATGTTCAGTTCGTCCACTTTGTACAGCAGCTCTTGATTGAGCTTTTCGAGTCGATCCTTGCTTTTGACCTCTTCTTTTAAAAGCACGTTTTCCACGAAAAGATGACGCTGTTGCATCGCCCGCCGCATGCACAGTTCCATCTGCTTTAGATTGACCGGTTTGATTAAAAAGTCGACCACACCATTTTTCAATGTTTGAATGGTGTTTTCCAGGGATGGATATCCGGTCATGACAATAACCGGCATGGTTGAATCGCGCATTCTGATGTTTTCAGCCAGTTCAAGTCCCGTCATTTTCGGCATGTTGATGTCCGTGAAACAACAGTCCACCTTTTCATTGTCAAATATTTTAAGTGCTTCGACACCATTGCAGGCAGTGAAAGTTTGATAGCCTTTGCGTTCAAAATATTGACGGGCGACATCCAGAATGCTTTCTTCATCATCAACAAAAAGAATTGTTTCTTTTTTTTGTTCGTCCATACCATAAGTCCAGGAGGTATTTGTTCAAATTTAGCCTCGACATACCTGCAAAGATTTATATCGCCGAATCGCATGAAAACTTTAGCGGGGGGGATCTTTGATTGTTTTATCACTGGAGTTGAATTGAAAAGCGGGGCCTTTGCACCTTGCTTTTTTATCTTGAGTGTTGTGCTCTGCATATAATTTTTGTGAATTGGCATGGAATTTCTGGCCAAATTCAGTTATTGCCTCAACAAAAAAACTTGACGGCAGAGGCAAAAAATCTGTATGGCATGCACATTTATTTTCGATGACGTATTCACGAGATTATCCAATGCCGTTAACGAATAATCGACCATTGCGAGTGTGCCTGTTAAGCTACCGTAGCAATCCGCACTGTGGCGGCCAGGGGGTTTATTTAAAAAATTTGAGTCGGGCACTCAAAGACCTCGGTCACAAGGTTGAAGTGGTAACGGGTCCGCCTGATCCTCAGTTGGACAAAGATATACCGGTTCATCGGCTGCCCTGCCTTGATCTTTACAATGCTGCGGATCCTTTCAGAATGCCGACTTCGTGGGAACTGATGGATCCCATCAATCTAATTGAGTGGATCGGAGTCTCCACGATGGGTTTTCCAGAACCTTTTACGTTTGGACTCCGGGCGTATCAATTTATGAATACCAGATTCGGCAATTATGATATCCTGCATGACAACCAGAGCCTATCTTACGGTATCTGGGCTATGAATAGACGGCTGCCCACAGTTGCCACCATCCACCACCCGGTCACGGTGGACCGCAAGATTGCCATCCAATCGGTTTCTCCCCCATGGGAGAAAATGAAACAGTGGCGCTGGTATTCATTTATCGGTATGCAGAAACGGGTGTCCAAATCCCTGCCGCGCATCATTACGGTCTCGAAATCCGCCAGAGAAGATATCAGCCGGGAGTTTAATATATCGAAGGAAAAATTTAATGTTGTCCCGAACGGTATCAACACCAACTTGTTTTATCCCATTGCCGATATTCAAGGAGAGCCAAATAGAGTCATTGTCACCAACAGCGCCGACACGCCGTTAAAAGGCCTTCTCTTTTTATTCCGGGCAGTAGCTGAGCTGGCGAAAAATCGAGATATTCAGGTAACCGTTGTCGGAGAACCCAAAAAAGACGGTGATATTATAAAACTGGTCAGGGAGTTGAATATCGGTCACCGCATCGAGTTTACCGGCAGAATTGAGGACCATGAATTTGTACGACAATATGCCAAGGCCACAGTGGCGGTGGTGCCCTCCGTTTACGAAGGATTTGGTCTGCCGGTGGGAGAAGCTATGGCCTGTGGGGTCCCGGTCATCAGCACCACAGGCGGTGCATTGCCGGAGGTGGTCGGGGATGCCGGTGTTTTGGTGCCGCCGGCCGATTCGGCCGCGCTCGCCAGAGCCATAAATGAGCTTTTTGAAAATCCCCAACGGGCCCAAAAACTGGGGGCCGCCGGGTATAGACGGGTGCAAGCGCATTTTACCTGGCAGAAAGCAGCCCAGAAAACGGTGGAAGCCTACCTGGAGGTCATCAATGGTCACCGTCGAATTTGACCGGCTGGCCGTGAAACCCGGATTTAAAATTTTGGACATCGGCTGTGGTTCCGGCCGTCATGCGTCTGCGGCATACCGGTATCAAAAGGTCATCGTCATTGGCGCCGATCTGAAGTTCAAAAACCTAACCGAGGCCGAAGAGCGACTCAAGTTGCATGACCGACTGGGTGAACACGGCGGAGGTGCATGGGGGCTTTCGGGGGCGGATGTGACAAATCTGCCCTTTAAGGACGACGCTTTCGATATTGTGATCTGTTCCGAGGTGTTGGAACATATTGTTCAGCATCAAAAGGCCATTGGTGAAGTCGTCAGGGTTTTGAAGCCCGGTTGCAACCTCGTGGTCAGTGTTCCCAGATACTGGCCCGAACGCATCTGTTGGGTTCTTTCACAAGATTATCACAATACCCCTGGGGGGCATGTCCGAATTTTCAGACGGGCAGAGCTAATCGCGGCCCTGGAAGGCTCCGGGGTTGAAAAATGGGCTGTGCATTTCGCCCACGGTCTGCACACCCCATTTTGGTGGTTGAAATGCCTGGTGGGATCGGACCGCAGCGATTCATTGCCGGTTAACCTGTATCACCGCTTCCTGACCTGGGATATCATGAATCAACCTCGAAGTACGCGGTTAATTGAAAAACTGCTGAATCCGATTTTGGGAAAAAGCGTTGTTATCTATTTGAGGAAGGAATAACCTTTGCGGTGTTCCAACGTTCAAGTTATAGATTTTAAGGTTCAGAGCTTTTGTAGGTTCGCAGAAGTCTGGTAACCCTGAACAATA
>JASFSK010000302.1:0-6151 GCA_050114455.1 Desulfobacterales bacterium
AGATAGAGCGCACCCGTGTAGGCCTTGAAGCCCCAATATCTCAAAAGTCCTGTTCCGACGAGTCTTAACTTATTGTCACCGACAATATGCTCATCAGCATAGTAGACGCCTTCCACTTCGGCTGCGTGGAGCGACTGAAAGCAGACTACGGTATAAAGGAAAATCGTGACGATCGTGAGAAAGATTTTCATGACAACCTCTTTGATTTTTTTATCCTAACAGTAAAGACGTTCGTATAAGATGTCAATTAATCCTATCATTTATAATTCTTGTCATCGATAGGGTTTAATCAATATTAGTAAAAAGCAGGTAGAATAATAGGAAAATACTACCAAGGCATCGCAACCCTCTTTATAATTGTACCTAACAAATATATTGTGTATACAATAATTCAGCGACCACCAGCAGAGCTGGGGGTATGAGGAAAGCCCCTCGAAGGGGCCGGGACCTTGCTCTGCTGGTGGTCGCTGATTTTTGAAAAGGAAAGTTTTGACTTCAGAGCGTTTGTCAGAATAACGTTCCGCATTCGGAAGTTTTACAATGCTGTTTTAATTGGCAGTAGCACTCCAGCTGGCTTATTTCAAACACTCTAAACTTAGATAGAAACATCGATGGGAAAGATCCAGTGGACACAGAGGTTAATTTTACGATAATAGGCGGTGGATTAACTGCGACGGCCATGCTGATTCAGTTTGTTGGCAAGTTAGATCGATACGCTTCACAGAGGCGATTGGATCCATCGACAATCGGCATCAAAATATTCGAAAAGCAAAATATTTTTGGGCCCGGATTTCCCCACAATGACAATTTTATTTTACCATTTCATATTACCAACATGTGTGCATCTGATATGGGTGTTTTGGAAGATGAGCCCAACGATTTTCAACTCTGGGTCATCGAAAATTTTGAAAAACTTAGGAGCCGTTTTCCCTGGTTTCAGGATGATGCCCGAGGGGCTGGTCGCATTGGAAATGAATGCAATCACTACCCCCGTGCGATCATGGGAGAGTATCTAAAAGCAAGATTTCAAGCGGCTTTTCAAACGGCCGCACAAGTCGGCCTAAAAATACAATTATATCCGAGTTCCGAGGTCGTCGATATCAAACGATGCGACAACAAGCTCCGCCTCTGCGTCCGGGATCTGTCTGATGACAGATATTTCTCGAGCGATACAGATCATGTTTTGCTTGCCACCGGTCATTGGTCTGAAAAAAACAATTCGGAGAACTATTTCAATTCGCCCTGGCCTGCCGATAAATTACGCCGAAATATTCCCGAAAACGCAAAAATTGCCGTCATCGGAACGAGCCTCAGTGCCATAGAAACCCTTTTAACACTCACATCGGACGGTGAATTTCGTCGTTCGTCTACCGGCCGACTGGTCTTTAGGCCTTCAGACAAGCATAGAACCTTCTCGCTATACTCCAGAAGAGGATTATTGCCAAAAGTCAGAGGAAAAACAGGCGGCCGTAAGAACAAGTATCTGAATCGAAGAAATCTTGACCGTCTCCTGTCTGAAAACGGCGGGGTACTGACACTGGAAACAATTTTCAACCTGCTCAATTCAGAACTGGAAGATGGCTATGGCCACCCAATCGATTGGCAAGAGGTTATGGATCCAAGCGGAGAACCAGTAGATCTTCTGCAAAAATATCTCATTGATGCCATTCGAGGAGACGGGCCCGATGGGGAACTCATCTGGCAAACGATCCTGGTTCAAAGCTTCGATATCGTTAGAGACATATATCTGAAGCTATCAGCAGAAAGTCGCAGGCAATTCGACAAAAGTTACACTTCCGTTTTTTTCACCCATGCAGCCAGTCAACCCGTGGTCAATGCCGAGAAATTGTTGGCTCTCATGCAAGCCGGCATCGTTCAGGTAAGAAAGCTGGGAAAAAATTATCGCTTGACTAGAAATAATATCAGCGGATGCTACGAGTTTTTCTATAAGGATAATCGAGGACAATTAGTGAAAGATGCCTACCGCTATGTCGTCAATGCGCGCGGGCAGCAAAAATCGCTGGCAACCAATCCATCAGCATTGATAAAAAATTTAATCCGGTCAGGTACCTTGCAAATCGAAAAATTCCAATCGGCCGGCTCGACAGCCAATGATGATCCCCATGAATCTATTGAAAACCATATATTAGGCAGTGTCCATAAATTGGGTAGCCTGTTGATAGATCCCGAAACTCACCGGGTGCTGGAAGTTAAGTCTGACAGAGAAGCCAAAAGATCCAATTGCATCTATGCGGTCGGAGCCATGACAAGAGGTCAGATCATCAATGCCAGTATGGCGCGCGGTATTGTTCAGGCAACTTCCAAAGTAGCAGATGATCTGCTCCAAAACCTGATCAAAGTTTACGAGGGTTGAACATCTCGTTTTGATGCCTAAAATAATGTTTGGGACGGGCGATGACGCTCATAATTTTGACCGGCTGGAGAACGGATTGACAAAACGAAAAAAAAATACCTTATGGAAAATCCTCCTTGGCACCGTTTGCCTCTTGATTGTGGTATACGCCTCAACTTCAACTTACCTGTGGGCAAAACAGGAAAACTTCATTTTCAGGCCGAAACGATCGATTACCAAGACTCCCGGTGACTACCAACTGCCCTTCGAGGATGTCTATATCAACGTCGACAATGGGAGCGGCCAAAGTGAACGCATTCACGCCTGGTGGATACCGGCTGAAAATAGATCTGATCGATGTTTACTCTATCTGCACGGAAGCGCCTTAAACATTCAATCAAATATCACGCATGCCAGACGCTTTTATCGGATGGGTTTTTCCGTTCTGCTGGTCTCTTATCGCGGATACGGCAAAAGTGACGGGGCATTTCCGTCTGAAGCGAACGTTTATGCAGATGCCCGGTCTGCCTGGAATTATCTGGTCGATCAAAAAGGCTTCAAAGACCAAAATATATTTATCTACGGACATTCACTCGGCGGTGCCGTGGCAATCCAACTGGCACTAACCCACCCTGACGCCGGCGGCGTCATCGTTGAGTCTACATTTACTTCAATCGCGGACATGGCGCGTCAGATTCCCAAGTACCGTATATTTCCTCTCGATCTGCTTGTCCACCAGCGCTTTGATTCGATTAGCAAGGTTGGCCGTTTGCAAATTCCAGTGCTCTACATCCATGGCACGGCAGACACCTATGTTCCGCCTGAGATGAGTCGCAAATTGTACGATCACACCGCTTCTGACAAGCGGATAAAACTAATTGATGGCGGGGGACATAACAACTCAGCACACGTCGGCGGCGCTGAATACCTGCAAGCGGTAAGAGATTTTATTGACTTTTCTCTGAAAGCCAAATGACTGTAGGTTTTGGTTTTTCCATAGTATATTGAAATAAGGTGGCTTTTATCGACAATAGTCTTATGGCGCTTACATGGAATGATTGTTCCACCATTCAAATTGCGAACGAAGTGAAATAGATTCTGTTCCTCGCGAAATGTCGTCTGGAAAAACAATCGAGTATAACCATCACAGGCGGTTGAGATCTTTCAAATAGGCAGCGGCCTGTTTTAGCACCCGCCCCTTTTCGGTACGATCCATTCGATCCCAGACCCGATACATCATACCCACCCGGGGATTTTTCTGCAGCAGCGCACGATGCCGCTCGAAAAAATTCCAGTACAGGCTGTTGAACGGACAGGCCATATCGCCGTGACGCTGGTTCCACTTGTAGTCGCAAGCATTGCAGTAATCGCTCATAGAGTGAAGGTATTTGGCCGAAGAGATGTAGGGTTTGGTGGCAACCTGTCCACCATCGGCGAATTGACTCATGGCCCGGGTGTTGGGCATCTCCACCCATTGAATGGCATCGATGTAAATGCCCAGATACCAGTCGTCCACCAAATCGGGACGAACCCCGCACAGGAGTGCAAAATTTCCAGTCACCATCAACCGCTGGATGTGGTGGGCATAGGCATATTTAAGCGATTGACCGATAGCCGCGCGCAAACAGTTCATGCGAGTTTCACCAGTCCAGTAAAAATCGGGCAGATTATTGTCGTGGTCAAAATAGTTCATCTTCGCCAGATTCGGCATCAGGGTCCAGTAAATTCCGCGCATGTATTCGCGCCATCCCAGAATCTGACGCACAAACCCTTCAACCTGCTGAATTTCGATGGTTGACTTTTTTTGCTCCCAGGCTTTCAACACAGCTTTAATGACTTCCAGCGGACGCAGCAGCTTGGCGTTCAAAGCAAACGATAGGCGGGAGTGAAACAAGTGCCAGTTCTCTGTGGTCATGGCATCCTGGTAGGTGCCGAAAGCCGCCAAGCCGTCTTTTACAAATGTCTTCAAAAGCTTCAGCGACTGGTCCCGGGTCGTGGGCCAAATCAATCTTTGAGGCTCAATCTCGCCGAAGGTCTCCACTTTCATTTTCCGCAAGGTTCGGCAAATTTCACTGGCATCGTTTTTAAAAAATACAGGCTTGGGAATCGGTATGCGCTGGTCATAGGCCTGACGATTCTTCTGGTCATAGTTCCATTTTCCACCCGATGGCTTGTCCTTTTCCATCAGAATGTTATGGCGCTTGCGCATGGAACGGTAAAAGGACTCCATCAGGTAGCGCTTTTTATTGGCAAAAAATTCTTTTAGGGCCTGCCGTCCAGTCAAAAAATGCTCGGTATCAACAGCCGCGACGGGAATTTTCAGCTTTGGAGCCAGGCTTTTAAGCTGTTCATCCAAACGGTATTCATCGGGCAGTTGGTATTCCATCCTGGAGAAATGTTTGCTTGCCAGCAAATTTTTGAGATTGGTGTCCAAGCGTTGTGAATTCTTGCCATCATCCAGACGGATATAGATGACGTCGTGCCCCAATTTGCCGAGTCTGGCACTAAAAGCGCGCATGGCTGTGAAAAAAGCGGCCACTTTTTGAATGTGATGCTTCACGTAGTCGGTTTCCTGCCGCATTTCCATCATGACATAGGTCACGTCCTTGTCAGGAACCTTAAACCAGGAATGCATTTCATCGAGTTGATCGCCGAGGATCAGTCTTAGTGTTTTTTGCTTGGGCATAAAGATTGTTTCACCACAAAGTTCATCGAGAATACAGAGACAGAGAAAAATAACCAAATGAATATAGGATAAAAAGCACTTGTATATGCAATTACTTAACTTTGATTACCAGATCGTCGACTTTTTTGACGTAGGCAGCGATATCACACTTTCTTTCCAGACCGGAGGCTGCCATATAGCGGGTCTTGCCGAAAATCGGCCGTTCGGTCCAGGCACGGTCGTGGACCCCGTAAATCCATGCCACCCCGGTGTATGAATTGGCATCGCGGCCATCTAAAAAATATTTATTGTTGATCGCCAGGGTTGTTCGGTAGGCGTGTTGGGGCGTTTTAGACCATTCCAGAATCTTCTTTCCCCAGTACATCCGCATATAATTGTGCATGAAGCCGGTATGCTTCATCTCCAGCATGCTGGCGTTCCAATAGGGATCATGGGTTGCAGCCGTTTCGAGCTGACGGCGGCTGTAGACATACTCACGCTTGTCCTGTTGATGCTCGGAAAGTGATTTGTGGGCCCAGCCTGGAATGCACCCATAGGTGTCGTAGTTGGAGGTATGATAGGCAAAGTTCATCGCCAGCTCGCGTCTCACAATGAGCTCCTCGAGATAGGCGTCCTTGGAAGCCTTGAGGGAATTGGGTGCCTTTGTGAGTTGGAGCGCCAGATAAAGCGGTGAAATCTGGCCGAAATGCAGATAGGGACTCATGTGCGAAATATCGTCTGTCTGGGGCTGATTGCTGTGTTGATCGTAATGCTCGAGCCGGTGACGAATAAATTCCCTAAAGCGCTTTTCAGCCTGGATGGTCCCACCTTTGAAAAATTGGGAGACCGGCGGCACGCTGCGGTCAAGATCGAGTTTCTGGAGCAGCTGCTCAGAATCGTGTAAATCAAAACCTTCATCCTCAATTTCCGATGAGGGGTGCTTGGCTTTGATCGGCTCGAGGTCAACCAGATAAGCTTCGAGATGTCGGTGGATTTTAGGGCGAATGGTGCGGGCAGCATACTCGGCTTTATCGGATACCACTTCAACCGGCACGACCACATCGCTTTCCACCTGAATCACGCGGCAACGGGCTTGCTGTGCCACCTGCTGACGCCATTCTCGCTGGTTTCTT
>JASFSK010000303.1:0-6146 GCA_050114455.1 Desulfobacterales bacterium
AAACATGATGGATCGATGACAAGAGGTATCGTTGCCCAGGGACATAACAGCTGCTTGACAAATTCATCTAATTTTAAAGCCATGCTCCTTTTGCCAATCAGGTCCGAATTTCTTTTCGCAGTAGTCCGCCAGACGGTCAAACCATCTCCACCAGACATTTTTACCTTTTTCCCTGGCTTCATAGATGTCGACCAAGTAGGTCGCGATATCGGTCATCTTTTCCTTGGGAACAAATGATGCGGCTCCGTTTTCATAGGATTTTTTCACATCTTCGGGAGTTATGGCATAGGCCGTCAGCATGACACCGGCCACCCGGTGTTGATTACATATTCTCAGAAGTTCATACCCGTCAACGCCCATTATATCCAAAATCGCCATGTCAAAATACTGGCTGTTCAGCAGATCTTTGGCTTGTTCAAAATTAGACGCTTTGGTAATCTGGCAATCCGTCAGTAAATCGGCAAGGGTTTCCAAGACATCCGGCTCATCATCAACGATGAGAATCCTCTTACCCGTCAGCAAATTTTGTTTTTCCATAGACATGCCTCCTTGAATTCAGCAGCAATGAGCCAGGATGAACTAAATTTATTGAGATATTGATCCGATCGTATTAATCTTGTGGAACGCCCTTGGCATCCCAGCCCTTGGCCTTATAATATTCCTGAACCATGCGGTCCACCGGCACAACCTGTCCCTTGGACGGTCCCTCTTTCAATGGCTCGTGGGTAAACCGTTTTGGCAGGGTATCCTGGTCGGCGGTTACTCCGAAATCCAGGTTCATTTTTCGGTCGCGTTCTATAATCCCTTTTAAAGCCGCATCGAGTTTATCGGGAGCAAATTTCAATCCCGTGCCGGCAATCAGCAACCGCGACGCAAACTCAAACTCGAGAACATCCATGCTCAATCCAATGTTCTTGCACATGGTCAGGCAGTCCGTGAGCAAGGCTTGACGCTCGGTGTGTTCGACCAGAATGGCCTTGCCGTTGTCAGACAACCGATCGGCAATATCACGCACGCCCCAGCGTTTTTCAGCCTCATCGTAACGCCCGGTCAATTCAAAAAAAGGTTCGGCTCTTAAATGGTCGCCGCCCCTGGATGCAATCGCATAAGTAAGACCAAAGGCTTTGATGCCACGCGGATCGCCGCAGATCATGTCCAATCCTTTCACATGAAAGGCATATTCCCCGGTACCTTTCCCGAAATGTCGGGCCAGCGTGCGGGTCCCCTCAGCAAAAAGGTCACCGATGCCCTCGCGGCGAACAATCATTCCCAGCAGTTTTTCTATGGTTTGACAGTTGCCCCAGCTTAAGTCAAGTCCATCGAAATCGTCTTTGGTCAGCAGTCCTCTTTGAACACATTCCATGGCCCAGCCGATGGTCTCCCCCGAGCTGAGCGAATCCATCCCCATACGATTGAGATACGCATTCATTTTAAGGCCGAATTCAAGGTTATTGTTGCCAATTCGAGAAGTATAGCTGCAGAGGGTTTCAAACTCCGGCCCTTCCGCTTCGACATCCCCGGCAAGATAATAGCGCGAGCAATGCAGGTTGCAGTTAAAGCAGGATTTATTTTTAACCTTGAATTTTTCGGCCAGGGTTTCACCGCTGACGCGATCCACATATTTGCACAGGCCCTGCTGAAAATGATTGGTCGGCAGTATTCCAATCCCGTTGAGAGCCTTCATCAGTAAGGTAGACCCCAGCGCATTGCGTTTTTCATATTCCGGATGGGAGATTATTTTTTGATCCAATTCCTGGCAGAGATTCAGAAAGCCCAGAGAATCCGACACCGTCACCCGTCCCCTGCCCCGAACAGCCACGGCTTTTAAATTTTTAGATCCAAACAAACATCCCATCCCGGTGCGGCCGCACATGCGGGAATTGTTGCAGGCCACGGTGGCATATTTTACCAGGTTCTCCCCGGCCGGTCCAATGGCGGCCACCTGAACCGCATTGTCATTGAGATCATTGCGAATCGTTGCGGTTGACTGCCATATATCTTGACCCCACAAATGGGAAGCATCTTTAATTTCAACATGATCATCGGCAATCAAAAGATAACACGGCCGTTCACTGCGTCCGGTCATCACCACCTGGTCGTAGCCGGCTTGTTTCAGTTCGGCTCCGAAAAACCCGCCGGCCGCCGAATCACCCAAAATTCCGGTTAACGGCGATTTTCCGGAAATCGTCATAAAGGCCGAGGCCGACAATAGCGTACCGGTGAGTGGGCCAACGCCGATCAGCAGCATATTTTCCGGCGACAGAGGATCGCAATCCCGTTCCAATTCTTCGAAAAGGCGGGTCGAGTTGAGGCCACGGCCGCCGATAACATTCAACATGTAGGCAGGATCTGTTTTTTCACGGCGGCTCGTTCCGGCTGTCAGATCCACGCGCAGGATGTGTCCGCCATAGCCGTTTAACATCTATCCCTCCTTTCGGTAATCCAACGGTTTCTGAGTTGCTGCGAATGCGTCATGGCAAATTTCAGCCGCTTTTTTTCCGGGCTGCGTCGACGGCTTGCTTTTTTGAAGTCCTTTAAGCTGACCGCTTCACTGAGATCGGCTAGGTAGTGAATGGCGTCGAGGGTACAGGCCTTGACGCAGCGGGGCTCGCCGCCGCAAAGATCGCAAACAAGCGGAATTTCCTCATACAGCTCAATGGCACCGATGGGACACATGCGTTCACAGGTGCCGCACGCCGTGCAAAGTGTCGGCGAAACAATGATCTGCCCCAATGGGCCGACCTCGATGGCTTTTTCGGGACATTGGGTGCAATATCGTTCAGCACACTGCTGACAAACCAGAGGATAATCAATGCCAATTTCTTCGACTTTGACGACCTTTATACGTGCGCCGGCGCGTCCGATTTTACCGGAATGATAAAACGAGCAATTCACCTCACACCGGCTGCAGCCGGAACATTTGTCAAGGTCAAGGGTAATCATGGCTGGTCGATCCTTTCGATTCGGTAGTGGACACATCCCTTGGGATCCGGGCATACAAATACCTGCCCGCTCTTGGCAGTCCAATCCCCTTTTTCCGGTTGAGCCCGCTGCAGCAAGGGGAAGATGGGCATCATGCTCTGCAGGGCCCACATGCAAATATGCCGACCCTGGGGAATCAATATTTTACCGCCGTCTACAACGAAACTGTCCCCCACCAGAATGGGTTGATTGCAGTAACCTTCGATTTTTTCTGCCGTTACTTTGAGTTTGAACATGCCTTTTGCTCCCTAGATTCGGTTATCTTTAAAACCATTTTTTTTAATAGGAGGCCATTCAATAGATTGAGCCATTGGAATTCATTCAGATTCTCGACCCGAGAATTATTGACAGGGTCGGCCCCGATTTTCTTGAAACAATAGCCGAAATGCCGGTGAGTGTAGGGCATTCGTCGTTTGTATGTCAAGTGTATATATTATAGATGTCAATTCATCATTTTTTAATTAAGCATTGTTTTCAATTACTTATGGTATTCGATATCATTAAACTTCGGCTTGACAATTAAACTTCTATATACTAAGTAAATGCCATTCATTTATCCGACAGCGCTCAGCCTCCCTCAGGTTACGGTTCAGGATGTAACCCTGATACCCATGAAAGTTCTTAAAACGACCAAACAGGACGTTGAATCTCTGACTCAACGGGTATCCAAAGACTTGCGATCGGCCATCATTTATCAACCATCAACCCAAATAAGGAGGGCAGAAAATGAAAAAAATTCTATTGATCGTTTTACCGCTGGTGCTGATCCTTGGAATGGCAGGTTTTGGACATAGTGCAGATGTAAAAAAAGGGATTCGGGTCGGTAATGCCGGAGCGTTTACCGGGGATGCAGCCGCGCCCTGTGCGGAAATCTTCAACTCGGCCCAAATCGCAATTGATGAATGGAATGCCAAGGGAGGCATACAGGGGGTCAAAATAGAACAAGTTATGGGAGACGATGCCATGGATCCCGCCCAGGGAGTCAATGTTGCGCATAAATTTGTCGCCGATGAATTGATGTATGGTGTGGTCGGCCCCCCCATGAGTCACATCGCCCAAGCCACACTCAAAATTTATGGTGCCGCGGATATGGCCTGCATCACGACGGCGGCCTCCAAGCCCGACCTTACGGAACAGGGATACAAACATTTTTTCAGGGTCAACGCCCGTAACGATGCCCACGGTTGGAATTGCGCTCTGTTTATGAAAAAAGTCCTCAAGGCCAATCGCGTCGCCGTCCTCAACGAGAAAACCGCCTATAACGTCAACATGGCCAAAGAAACGATTGCCGGCCTGAAGAAGTTGGGAATAGAAGATATCATGCAGGAAACCATCGTCGGCGGGGCCAAAGACTATTCGGCGGTGCTGACCAAGGTCAAAGCCTACAGTCCGGATGTGCTGTTTTTCATTGCCACCACCGCACCTGATACTGCGATTGGCGTGCGTCAATCCAAGGAACTCGGTATCAACGCCATATTTTTTGGCACCGAAGGCGCCCGGGATAAAAACGATTTCATCAAAGCCGCAGAGGGCGCCGCCGAAGGCACTTATCTTTATCATTTTGCCCCCGACATCTACTCTATACCCGAAGCATCGGCTTATGTAAAAAAATACGAAAGCACCTATGAAGTTCTCAGCGGCTTTGGTCCACCGGCTTACGAGGCGATGAATATTCTGTTAACAGCGATCAACAAGGCGGCAGCTGATGGTGATATCAGCCGGCAGGAAGTGGTCCAGTTTCTGCATCAAACAGAAAATTACAAGGGAATTCTGGGATTTCCGGTGACTTTCGATGCCAAAGGGGATCTGCAAGGCGGCGCGACCTACTTCTTCCAGGTTGTCGGGGATGATTTCAAGCAGGTAGCGGTGATGACTGGTAAGTAAATTGGACATATATCTTCAGCAATTACCCCAGCAACTGGTAAACGGCTTGACTTTGGGTGGCGTTTACGCCTTGATTGCCATCGGCTACACCATGGTCTATGGCATCCTGGGCATGCTCAACTTTGCCCATGGCGAAATATATATGATTGGCGGGTTTACCGGGTGGTGGGTGCTCCACCTGCTGACCCGCAACAATCAAGTTGTCATGAGTGCGGCCCTTGTGATATCGTTGATGATCGTGCTGGCGATGGGGGTTTCCGGACTGGTCGGACTCCTGACGGAACGTTTTGCCTATCGACCGCTACGAAACGCCCCCCGCATGAATCTGCTGCTCAGCGCCCTGGGAGTTTCTATTTTTTTGCAGAACCTTGTTTTGACCTACCAGGGCGCCAAAGTCCGTGTATTTCATATCGCTTCCCTCATTCCTGAAAGCATCCGCGTATTGCACATCGGCTCTACCGTATTTTCGTTTATGCGAGTCTTGGTCATTGCAGTTACCTTTATTCTCATGGCATTGTTAACGATATTGATCAAAAAAACCAAGGTCGGCAAAGCCATGCGGGCCACGGCCCAGGATATCGAGGCGGCAGCCTTTATGGGGATAGACGTGGATAGAATTGTCGTTGTGGTCTTCCTGATTGGTTCTGCCCTGGGCGGCGCTGCCGGTGTGCTGGTGGGTCTGCTGTTCACCCAGGTGGATTATTATGTTGGATTTCAGGCGGGATTGAAAGGCTTTACGGCCGCTGTGCTGGGTGGCATCGGCAGCATTCAGGGGGCCATGGTCGGCGGCATCCTGCTGGGATTGACCGAATCGTTGGCGGTCACTTTTCTGCCTTCGGCCTACAAGGATGTGGTGGCCTTCGTAATTCTCATCGCCGTGCTCATAGTCCGGCCCAGGGGACTGATGGGCGAAAAAGTTCCTGAGAAAGTTTAACTATAATTGAGCGTACCGCTCAATTATATGTGTCTTTTGCATGTTGTCTGTGGCCAGCTGTCAAATGAACCTAATGGGTTCGAGTTGTAAAACTGTGCAAAAGAAAGAAATTATAAACAACTTTCTTGCATTTTAATGCTAGTCCCAATCTGGAAATTTATTTGGATAGGCAAGTGATCAGAAAAAGCCGAGTAATAATTACAACAACCCGAGGGCAACCGACCACGAACGGCAGCATTTCTGCAAAAAAACGCCAAAACCTTAATCAGTGGTCTATTTATGCGGCCATCGGATTCATTCTAATTCTCACGCCGCATGTCATGCCGAATAATTACTGGCTGCGAAT
>JASFSK010000304.1:0-6144 GCA_050114455.1 Desulfobacterales bacterium
CTTAATTCGACATTCGTCAATCGACATTTGTCTTGTTGGAGTTTCTTTCTTTGATCAGACTGGCTGCTCTTTCGCCAGCGGCTGCCGCTTGTGTGTCACTTTGAAATGGGTGCAAGCCGGATCGATGCCGACGGCTTATAAATTGAAATAGCCATCTATATTGGCGGCTTTGTTCCGATACGACTGCCCTCCTCACAAGGTCCTGAAATGAGCTTTTCTAGCATTGACACCCTTTCCTGGGGTGATAGACCGCGGTTGAGTCGTTCCATTTTATCCGGTGAAGATTCATCCGCTGCTGTGCGGCGCCAAAATTTGAGAAGGGCTTGGGGGCAATATTGGGTGTGCGAGAGGATTAGCAGCGCAATATCCGCCGCTTCGCGTTCGAGCTCTTTGGAATATTCAAGATCCAACGGATCAAGATCGGCGACTTCAACATATGCCCATTTCATCCAACCATGGCCGTTGATCGCAATTACACCCTGACTCGCCACCATCAGGCCTAGTGATGTTGCCAACTCTGCTACGGTGAACAAAACGTCGGTCGCAACCGTAAACTCGACCGGATCGGTATGGTGTGCCAGGGTATGAGACAGCTCACAGGCCAGCAATCCAGCCAGTTCGTCGTCATTTTTGACGGCATTGAATACACCTGACCAGACAAACAGGTAATTTCCGTGTACGGCACGAATGTCTATGATTTCAGGCCCGTTCAACAGATAAATATGCCAAGGAAGATGGTCTACCTGAGCTGCTTTCGTGAGTTGATCAAACACCTCAATCAGCCGATCCTTTTTTTGATTGTCCGAGTCGAGATCATATTCGACGGAAAGCTCCTGATACAAATTATTGCCGAATTCTTTAGCCCCGGGACTTGGAGCAAAGAATTTTGGTATTTTGCCCGGCTGAACATAAGGCCGCTGGACGGTGCAACCGTTCAATCCAGAGGAAATGAGGGTAAACAGGAGGAAGGCAAAACCATATAGAATTTTATTTTGACGCTGAACATAAAGACACGAAAAGACTGCATCAGCTTTTATTGCAGCAAGTTTCACTTTCTTCAAACTATCTGCCAGTCGCATCACAACGATTTGCGTCCCACTCCAATCATGCGGTTGTTCATAAAACCATAGTCACCGTCAAACAGATGCGGAGAAAAATTGGTATGGACCCTGACGTCAATGAACCCGCTTTGCTGGAATAGCATCTCCAGGCTTTCGGAAATAAATAAACGAATGGCGTAGGTTTTGTCCCGTATCAGGCCTTTTTGTTTATCGATCACGAGTTCACGAGCTTTGATCCGATTGCCTTGCAGCTCTCGGTGGCGACAAACCACGATTTCTTCTCCGATTTCATGCCATGAATTCGGATTGAATAAACGATTGACGACACTGCCGTCGGCGACATCTACCAGCAGTTGACCCCCCGGTCGTAATAAACGATTTGCTTCTTTTAATATTCTCGAATCGGCATCCGGTGACTGGATGTAGCCGAGTGAATTTCCCATGATAATTACATGATCAAACGCGTTATCCGGCAGATCTGTGTTGCGGGCATCGCCCTGGAGAAATCTAGCGGAATAGTCATGATCCCTCGCTGTGGCTTCTGCCATATCGATCAATTTTTGGGAATAGTCCAACATGGTACAATGGCCAAAGCCGCGTTTGCACAGCTCCAAGGTGTGTCGTCCGTGACCGCCGCAAAGATCCAAAATTCTGTGGGCGCAATCCAGCGGCAGCATCTCGCAAATCATGTCCACCTCACGGCCAGTGAGTGCATCGTCGCAAACCGACCGGGCATCCGTGATCAGATAAATTTCATCGAACAGTGTTTTCCACCAATTCGGATCAACATCGATTGTCATATGGCCTCTTTGGTTGTTGGACAATCATACTAGTTTCTATCTATCTCCATGAACGATGCGGTCCAATCTCTTGCCGATCAGGTGAAACGGCAACTCTCCACCGTCCAATAAATATTTATGGAAACGCTTGCTGCCCAAACTGGCGGCATAAACTGATTTTAGCTGGCTGAACTCGTAATTGCCCAGACTGTAGCATACCTGATAACCGGGATTCAATTGAAAACGGTCAATCTGCCGTCTGGCTTCCCCGGCCGAAAAACTGCAAATTTTTAAGAGCTCCAAGGCATCATCGGTGGAGATTTGACCGGTGGTCAGCCCCACATCTATTTGGCAGCGCGCAGCGCGCCATAGATTGCGCTTAAGATCAAGCAACAACTCCAGCGGTTTTTTTATATAGCCATATTCTATTAAAAGCGACTCCGCATAGGACGCCCAGCCTTCATAAAAAAGAGGCGATTCTATTTGGCGCCGGATCGGATTTTTCAATCCCCGTCGGATGGAGTCCAGGTAATGATGACCGGGAACCGCCTCATGGGCAGCCAGTAGCCTGTATTCGCGGTGAAACCGTTTTCTGATGGACCTCTGCACCTGATCATCGGTCTGGTGTGCCAGGCGGGTGGTGATATAAAAGTAGCTTTTTTCCCCAGGATCCGAGGTGGTGGCGGCGGCAAATGAGGCGGCCCCCCGAACGGACCTCAAATATACGGGTGTCTCCGAGACGTCTACCGCGGTATTCAGTGCTTTGTCATCAAAACCCTGATCGATAAAAAAGGTTCTCAAATTCTCAATTTCTTGCGCATACAGGGTTATGGTGTCTTCGTCGTTTGTCCCGGTGAGATCGTATTCGTGATAGATCTGTTGCCAGGGTTTGGCGGGATCGATCTGATTGCGCAACGCTTCTAAGCGACTGAGATTCTCTGTCCAGTCTGCTTCCGCAATTTGAAAAATTTGATCTAGACTCCGAACACAAAGAAAATGCTCATTTATGGTGCGCTCCAGGGTTTCTCCGGCGAACAGTCGATCCGAAACCGGCTTGGCTTCCATTAAAAATCGTCGCAACAACTCCAAACTGGAAATTGCAGAATTTTTCCTTTTTGACAGTTCAGCGCTCATTGCTTTGGATTGATTTGCTGGTATAGATTTGCGGATGTCCGTCAAATACTGCTTGCAGTCATCGATCATATACAGCGAGGCTTGATGGTAGGAGCCGGGGAGGCGGCTTATATTTTCAGCCGCTTGCTTCAGGATTCGGGGAATCTCCGACAACCGGGATAGGGTTCGTTCAATCATTTGCCGATCATTCTCAGCGGGTTTATGAACTGCGTGATCCAGGCCAATGAAAGCAATTTTTAAATACAGGATAGGATTGTATTGCCAGGATCGATTCTGGCTAAATTCAATTAAAACACCGCTGATATTGGCGTGCAGCAAGTCGATGTCCAGTTGCTGTTCCAGATCCGTACTTGCCTTTCGCAATGCCGACAATTTTTTCTGATATCGTACCAGGGTTTTCATTGTTTCCGAAATTGCATCCGCATCAAGGTTGTCCAGTTCGTCGTAATGGTTGACGGCATTTTCCGCGCGCGGCAGAAAATGAAATTCATCGCTGGCGCACATCACGGGAAACTGCCCGGCGAGATAATCAAAATAGCTTTCGGCAAACTTTATATGGCTTGTGTCGGTGGTTTTATGCATGATTCTTTTGATAACACAGGCGTCGCCAATTTTGCAATATATTAAGGATATATTAAATAATTCAAGCATTTAATTAATTGATAAATCGATCAGTAACGAACCGATATCTGTTGCTTAATCGTTAAATTTATGGTTAATAAAAAAACGGGATCGCAATTGATCTGTTTTTTTTAAGTCCTGCCATTGAGCAGTCATTGCCAATTTCTGGTTTGCTTTAAATCGGATACGACCCTAACCAGAGGATTTGATGAATTTAAAACCGCTGTTTTCACCCGAAACCATTGCTGTGATCGGTGTATCCCGCACCAACGATCGCCACCCTGCCAATGTCATATACAGTAAGCTGAACTTGCGCTACCCGGTTAAGGTTTATCCGGTCAATCCCAAAGGCGGCCAGATTCAGCGTGAGACGATTTACGCGGATGTGACCGACATACCTGATAAAATCGATCTGGCCGTGATTGCTGCACGGGCGGAGTTTGTGCCCGCTATTCTGGCGCGCTGCATCAAGGCCGACGTCGGAGGTGCCACCATTATTTCCGGGGGGTTTTCAGAGGTGGGACGTACAGATCTGCAGCAACAGCTGGTTGATATCGCCCGTGAGGCCGATTTCCCATTTGTGGGCCCCAACTGTCTCGGGATCTATGTGCCCCGGCAATTTGACACTTTTTTCCTGCCCGGACAACGTCTCATCCGGCCTGAAGAGGGGAGCGTGGCCATTGTCAGCCAGAGTGGCGGGGTGTTGGTCGATCAAATGGTCAAATTTGCCAGTCAGAATGTGGGACTGTCTCTGGCTGTGAGCATCGGGAACAAGGCCATCGTTCGCGAACTGGACTTATTGAAATATCTCACCCAGGATACCGCCACGCGGGTTATTGCTTTTTATGTGGAAGGGTTTGAAAAAAACGAGGGTCGGGCCTTTGTGCAGGAGGCTGCCATTCAATGCGGCAAGCCGGTGATTGTACTGAAAGCCGGCAAAAGCGCGCGAGGCTCCCGGGCAGTTGCCAGTCACACCGCCTCCCTGGCAGGCGATTATACCGTCTTTTCCCAGGTGCTCTCCCAGCACGGGATTGTCGAGGCCAAGGATGAATTTGAGATGGTGTCGTTTTGCGAGTCTTTAAGCTGCTACCAGCGGCCCATATCCGGGAGGGTGGGTATCATCACGGCCAGCGGGGGACATGGGGTTATTGCGGTGGACACCTGTGCCGGCCACGGTCTCACGGTACCTCAGTTGACGGCTGAAATTGAACGCGGCATCCAGGAACAACTGACGGCCAGTGTGCGACCGATCGCCTCTTTGGGTAATCCGGTTGATTTGACGGGCAGTGCCGTGGATGAGGATTTTATTGTTGCGGCCACCGGTTTGAGCTCGTCTGCGGATATCGACTGCGTGCTGATCCTTCTGCTGCCTTATTCTCCCGGCATCAGTTCCGATCTGGGAGCACGGCTGGCCGATGTTTACCAGAGAGAGGGCAAACCCATGGTCGCTTATGTCCCCCACGAGGAAAAATACCGCATGTTGATCGAAGGATTTGAACTTAACCGTATACCGGTCTCGTCATCCATTGAAGGGGCGGTGCTGATGGCCGAAGCCATGCGGAGGTGTCAACCATGCTGAAAGATGCCATTCGTGATACACTGGATGCTGCGGCTGAAAATGGCTGGGTTCTCGAACCGGATGCCAAGCGCCTGCTGAGGACGGCGGGATTGAAAGTTCCGGACTTCAAGGTATGCCGGGAAACCAGTGAAGCGATCGCCTGGGCCAGAAAAATCGGTTATCCGGTGGCGGCCAAGGTGGTTTCCCCTAAAGCCATGCACAAGTCCGAGGTCAAGGGTGTGGCGGTTGGTATCAGTGATGACGAAGCACTGATCCAAGTCTACGATCGGTTCCGGCAAATCGACGGCTTTACCGGCATGCTGGTCGAAACCATGGCCGCTGGTGTCGAGGTGATCGTCGGTGCCAAAATGGATTATCAGTTTGGAACCATCATCCTCTTGGGCATTGGCGGAACTGCGGTCGAAATCTACCGCGATACCGCCATTCGTATGGCGCCTTTGACCAAAAGGGATGTCCTGGGCATGGTGGGCAGTTTAAAAGCCCGGGCTCTGCTGGAAGGCTACCGGGGATCGGAAGCGGTAAACCTGGAAGCCTTGGTCGAGATGATGCTGGCGTTTTCTGATCTGGCCATGGCCTTGGGCGAGCGCTTTGAATCCATAGATCTCAATCCGGTCATGTGTTCAGGTGAAGACTGCGTCATTGCCGATGCGCGGATTGTTTTGGCTGGCAATTAAATACACTTGTTCCCTACCTGAAACACGTTATTCCATGTTATTTTCGAAAAGTAGCTCACCGCAGAGAACGCGGAGGACACAAAGAGTATTAAAAGATTCTCTTGCTGGGCTTAATCTTCAGTGAAGTGTAATGTATATTTTTCGATCAGACTGATCGTTGTTCAGGTTAGAGGCCGCGCGCTTATGAAATCAAGGAGAATAATCATCAAATTACCATCGATTGCTTGTGGGAGCGGCTTTTAGCTGTGAAAAATATTCTTCAGCAGCCAAAATTGATATAGCCGCAAAAAGGCACA
>JASFSK010000305.1:0-6118 GCA_050114455.1 Desulfobacterales bacterium
GGATCCCCGCAGCAGCGCGAAAAATGGCTGCCAAAAATGGGACGGGGTGAAGCCCTCGGATGTTTTGGTCTTTCCGAACCGGACTACGGCTCCAACCCAGCCGGCATGGCTACCATCGCACGTAAAAAAGGCAAAAATTATGTCCTGAACGGTCAAAAAATGTGGATCACAAACGGCACGATTGCAGACATGGCCGTTATATGGGCCAAATTAGATGGAGAGATCCGGGGTTTTATCGTAGAGGCCGATCGGCCTGGATATCGCGCCACTTCTATCAAACGAAAATTTTCCTACCGCACGTCACCCACCGCGTTCATCGACCTAAAGAACTGTGAAATCCCGCAAACCAACATTCTGCCAAAAGCATTCGGGCTGAAATCCGTATTTCAATGCTTGAACCATGCCCGTTATGGCGTGGCCTGGGGAGCCCTTGGCTCTTCCATCGCATGCTATCAGGAAGCTCGAAATTTTGCCGTCAACCGCAAGGTGTTTGACCGACCGGTAGCCTCCTATCAGCTTGTCCAGGATCAATTGACCCGTATGCTGGTTGAAATTACCAAGGCCCAGCTTATTTGTCTCCATCTGGGCCGGATGCTTGATGACGGTCATGCCACGCCCTCGCAGATTTCGCTGGCCAAATTAAATAATGTTCGTGAGGCTATAAAAATAGCGCATACGGCGCGGGATATCACCGGGGCACGGGGTATTCTGGCCGATCATCATGTCATTCGCCATCTTTGTGATCTGGAGGCCGTCAGCACCCTTGAGGGAACCGCCGGCATGCACACATTGATTCTGGGCCAGGAAATTACCGGAATCCCGGCATTTAAATAATTTCAATTCATCATTAACACTTTGGCGCCACGGATCTTTCGTTCTCTAAGCTCAAGCAGGGCCATGTTGGCCTCTTCCAAGGCAAATTCCTGCACTTCAGGGATAATCGGGATGCGGGCGGCCAGTTCCAGAAATTCGGCAACATCCCGGCGGGCAACGTTGGCAACGCTCTTAATTTCTTTTTCCATCCATAGATGCTGCGGATACTCGAGTCTCAGCAGGTCTTTCTTGTCGAAATCCTCTTTGCGAATGGCATTGATTACAAGTCGGCCGCCGGGAGTCAGTACCTTCAAGGCCTCGACCACCGGCTTCCAGGCCGGGGTGGTATCGATGATGCGGTGCAGTTTTTGCGGCGGTTGATCTGCCGTATCACCGGTCCAGACCGCGCCCAATTCCCGGGCAAAATCTCTCTCCCTGGCACTGCGGGCAAATACATAAATATCGCAATTGGGGTATTTGTGTTTTGCCATTTTTAACACCAGATGAGCCGAGGCACCAAAACCGGTCAGCCCCAGTTTCTGGCCATTCCGTAACCCGGTCAGGCGCAGGGATCGATAACCGATAGCTCCGGCGCATAACAGGGGTGCCGCTTGAGCATCGCTAAAAACCGTTGGGATTTCATGGGCAAAATTTTCAGGTACTGTCATTCTCTGGGCATATCCGCCGGGAGCGTCCCGGCCGGTAGCTCTAAATTCGTTACAGAGATTTTCCAGCCCTGTCTGGCAAAAATCACATCGTCCGCAAGCCGAATGGATCCAGGCAATGCCCACCCGATCCCCGACACGATAACGCTTTGCTTGGCGGCCACGGTCAATTACTTGTCCAATGACCTGATGGCCTATAATCGTCGGCAGCTGTTGGGGTGGGGTGCGGCCTTCGATTTCATCCAGTTCAGTGTGGCAGACACCGCAGGCGGAGACTTTGACCAAAATCTCGTTGTCCAAAGGACTTGGGTCGGGCAGATCCTGCAACGCCAGCGGCTGCCGTTCTTCTTTGAGGTTACACAATCGGTTGAGTACCATTGCCTTCATGTCCTACCACTCCTTTTGCATGAATTTAAATTCGATCGGATTGAGATCAGACTGTTTTGGTACGCTTAGTTTTGTTATCATATTTCACGGTTAGGTCAAGTTCATCGAATTGACCCTTTCGGTTAGAATTCTTCTCTTTACTCGGTTTCCTTTTTAGGATATGAAATCTGCCAAAGATCATTCTACATTTGTTCGGCCAAACATTTCAACGATTAAGGATAATAAACATGACAACCTGTAGTCTGACATTTCCTCCCCAGATTCACCTGGCTAATCTGCCGACACCGGTGCAACCTTTGCGACGGTTGAGTGAAAAGTACGGTGTAGAACTATACGTCAAGCGCGACGATCTGACCGGAATTACTTTATCTGGCAATAAAATTCGCAAACTGGAATTTGTTATGGCCGATGCGCTGGCCCAGAAAGCCGACACGATGATTACCTGTGGCGGTGCACAGTCGAACCATTGCCGTGCTACAGCCATCGCTGCTTCAATGCTGGGTCTCAACTGCCGGCTGCTGCTGCGCACTCCGGACCCCTCAAATCCGCCGGATCCAGATGGCAACATATTGCTGAATCTTATGGCCGGGGCCGAGATCGTTTGGATTACGCCGGATGAATACAGACAACGGGATGAATTGATGTCGCGGGAAGCGGCATCCCTTAAGGAGACCGGGAGAAGACCTTACCAAATACCGGAAGGGGCGTCCAATGCGCTCGGTGCCCTGGGCTATGTCCGTGCAATGGAAGAGCTGGTCAATGATATCGCCAACACACTGGGTGGCGGCAATCGGCCCTGCACGATCATCAATGCCGCCGGATCCGGTGGAACGAGTGCAGGTTTAATTTTGGGCGCCAAAATATTTGACGTGAATGCCCGGGTCGCCAGCGTCAACGTTTGTGACGATCGGGATTATTTTGTGCGGGCGATCGGCAATATTTGTGAGCAAGCCATCAGCGATTATAACCTTGATATCGATTTTGACCGGCATCGGGACGTCGATATAATCGATGGATATGTCGGTTTGGGGTACGCACTATCCCAGACCCCAGAGCTGGAACTCATATGCGAAGTTGCCCGAACTGAAGGGGTTTTCATGGACCCGGTGTATACCGGCAAAGCGTTTTTCGGCTTAATCAAGGAGCTGGAGCGGGATCCCAAATGCTTTGGCGATCGGATCATTTTCATTCACACCGGCGGCATTTTCGGTTTATTTCCCAAGGCAGATGAAATCAAACCGCTTCTTAACGGCAATACCGCAGACGAAAATGAACAGAAACCATAATAATCCAAGGATATATTGTCATCTTTCCTAATTTTGTCCTGTTTGCCCGAAATTGACCTTTTCCCCGCCAATATGGTATATAGCCGTTTTTCAAATTAGGAACTGGAACTTTACAGGAGGTAGTCAACATGAAAGAGGTGGTTATTGTCAGCGGATCACGGACCGCGATTGGTACTTTCGGCAGTGGTCTCAAAGATGTGCCGGTGGCGGAACTCGGCGGCATCGTCATGAAAGATGTTCTGAAGAAAGCCAAATTAAAGCCGGTGGCCGGCGCTGTTGCGATGGAATCTGCACCGAAAAAGTTGAAAGATCAAGGAATTACCGATCTCGAAAAGCAATCCTATGATTGGGATGCCGGGGCTACCGAAGTTACCATCGATGAAGTGATCATGGGGAATGTTCTGCAGGCCGCCCAGGGACAGAATCCCGCGCGGCAGGCGATGATCGCTGGCGGCATACCCAAGGAAACGCCGGCATTTACAATCAACAAGGTCTGCGGTTCGGGGCTTAAAGCAATTGCCTTGGGTGCATCGGCAATTATGATCGGATCGGCAGATGTCATCCTTGCCGGTGGACAGGAAAACATGAGTCAGGTTCCCATGGCATTACCCAAGGCCCGATGGGGACACCGTATGGAACTGACCGGGTTTGGGGATATCTATGACCTGATGGTATTTGACGGTCTTTATGAGATTTTCTACGGGTATCACATGGGGATGACAGCTGAAAATATTGCTGCCATGTACGGAATTAGCCGACAGGAGCAAGATGAATTGGGTGTGTTGAGCCATAACCGGGCCAAAACAGCGATCAATGACGGAATATTTGCCCAGGAAATCGTACCGGTGACCATTAAAACGCGCAAAGGTGACATCATCTTCGATACGGATGAGAGGCCCATGGATACCAATTTGGAAAAAATGGCGAGATTGAGGCCGGCCTTCAAAAAAGACGGAACGGTCACCGCCGGCAATGCCTCCGGAATCAATGATGCCGCCGCCGCGGTGTTACTGATGAGTGCGGATAAAGCCAGAGAGCTTCAACTCGAGCCAATCGTTAAAATCAGGTCCTTTGCCGCCGGTGGTGTCGATCCTGCTTACATGGGATTGGGCCCTGTTCCCGCTGTTAAAAAGGCGTTGAAGACTGCCGGAATGACCTTGGACGACATCGATATGATCGAACTCAATGAGGCTTTTGCCTCCCAGGCCATCGGATGCATGCGGGAGCTTGACATCCAAACGGATCGGCCCAATGAACTCGGTAGCGGGATATCTTTGGGACATCCTATCGGTTGTACCGGTGCTCGCCAGATGGTCACCGGCATGAATCACATGAAACGCCAAGGCTACAATACAGGGATTATTACCATGTGTATCGGCGGTGGAATGGGCATGGCCATGGTTGTGGAGAGGTAAAAAACGGTGCGTTTTTTTCTTTACTTAATCTGCAATTATTGCTAATGGTTACTCGGATTATCCAAGGCAAGTCCAACAGGCTGAAAGTCATATGCAAAATAACATCCGGGGGAGGATAAACAGGATGAATGTCAGCAGAAAATTGGGAATTTTAGTTTTTTTCGGTGTTCCTGCCATTATTGGAGGAGGGATCACCTACCATATTTTTGATGGAAATTATGTGCCGGTCTTTATCTATGAAATCCTCCTATTGACGATAGCGGGTGCCTATTTCAGCAAATAATTTTCGTATCCTCGTATACTGAACGATACCATATTCTGAATACCGCCACGGCACAGGCCCTTGGATAGTCGGGTGACTGTGCCGTGGCTTTTATTATTTTATCGCCAAACATTCGTTTTCCAGAAAGATTGGAGATATCCCGGTCACCAAAGACGAGGGGAAAAGGTTCTGGAGTTCAAATACCGAGAAACCCATCCAATCGGGAGGTACTTTGAGCGATTCGAGACAGCGTGATATCATATTGTGGTTTTTCCTGGCCTTGTTTCTGGTCTCCTGTTTTTTGCTGGGTTGGCTCCTCTGGCCTTTCTTGTCCGTAATTGTTCTGGCCGCAGTTGTTACCGGACTTTTTAATCCGGTATATCGGCTCTTAAATCGAAGACTCAGCCCTGTTTTTTCCTCTCTGCTTACCTGCTTGCTCATATTCCTCGTTCTTTTTATTCCGCTATCTGTTTTTATCGGTATTTTGGCAAATGAAGCCTATGATATGTATTTAGCAGCCAGGGAGGCGGTGCTGAGCAATCCGTTCAAAGAGCTGTTTGCAAACAGCAGAATTGTCGAAAAAATCAACCCGATCTTAGCCAATTTTGGGCTGACCATTACCGGTAACGAAATAAATAAAGCCATCGCCGAGCTCGGCAGAGTGGTCGGATTGTTCCTATATGACCAAGCCCGGTCCATGACAACCAATGTGCTTAATGTCGTCGTGAATTTCTTTTTCATGATTTTAATTATTTTTTATCTTCTGATCGACAGTCATCGCCTGGCATCTTTTATTATCGAGCTATCGCCGCTTCCCGACGATCAGGACCGAAAACTTATCCAAAAGTTTAAGGACATGGCCGGAGCCATTCTCATCGGAAATGGATTGGGAGGGATCATTCAGGGTGCCCTGGGAGGCGCCGTTTTCGCCATGTTCGGTTTTAAATCCCCCTTTCTTTGGGGTGTGATCATGGCCTTAATGGCATTTTTACCGATTGTGGGCATTGGCATCGTTTTTATTCCAGCATCGATATACCTGTTTTTATACGGAAGATTCGCAGCCGGCATCTTTTTTATTGTTTTTTATGTATTACTTTCAGGGGGTATTGAATATTTTTTTAAACCCAAACTGGTGGGAAAACGAGTTCAAATGCACACCCTGTTGGTGTTTTTATCCATCATTGGTGGGTTAAAGCTTTTTGGTATTTTGGGCATCATTTACGGGCCCCTGGTCGTGACGGCTTTTCTAACGCTGAGCGATATCTATGAATCCAGCTATAGAAGGATTGT
>JASFSK010000306.1:0-6096 GCA_050114455.1 Desulfobacterales bacterium
AATGCCGGGTTTATGGTCATTAAATTAAACAAGTAGACGACCCGTCTTTGGCCCGTTGGGTTTTGAATTGGGCAAAGAGCACCAGCGGTATTTCGGTTGGTCTACCGAAAGCGAAGAAAGTCTGAAAAAAATCGAATATCGAATCGATGATTATCGAAGGAATTCTATACACCATTACTGAAAAAGAATTTGCTCAGAAACACCATCCTTCGGTATTCTGAGACTCGATATTCGATAACAGCCGGTTCGCTATCCACATCAACCTATTCGTGGAACGACCAGCTACTCGCTTATGGTTTTACTAAGGTTTGGGATCGATTCAGGCTTTCCTTTGACCATGTAACGACTGTCCCCGTCGCGAACTGTCATATTTTCATAGACACCATCGTCACGTTTAACCAGCTTTGTAAAGCCAAGGTCCCGCAATTCGCTGTTTGTTTTGGGGCAGCTGATGTTAATCCGGGAAATGATTCTTTGAACCGGACCCGAACAATGGGGGCAGCGAACGAGCTTTCTATCACTGAGCGACTGCCTATAGTCAAACACTTTCCCCATGCTGCAAGCGTCCTTCTGATGTTCGTATTCATAAACAGGCATTTGGTTTCCTCAATTTTTGTGCCTTCGGTAATTTTATATCCCCGTTATACTGAAATTATAGCAAAGATTGCGCAAAAGGGAAGTATTTCTTGACTGGACAAGGCTGCTCCTTCCAATGCCGAACTATCCAACACCACCCGGCAAATTCTATGGTGCAACCTAAAGTTTGGCCGAAAACATCCGATAGCTTATTTATGCATTCAAAGGGCAGGGAGAAACGTTTCCCAGGAGATTGTATGTCCCAAGGAATGTTGATTTTTTTCCTGAAAATCAGAGTGTTAATCAGTCGATCCCTGCTGGCCGAGCTATCTGTAATTTCACCGGTGTGACTTAGAAATAATTCAGGATTTATTGCGGAATCGAGCTTTATGAATGATATCCAACCTATCGGGCAAGCTGAAATTGAGATGAAAATCAAGGAAGCCGAAACCTGCCATTCCATGGGAATGATGCAGGAGGCCCTCCAGGTCTATGAGCAGACACTGGCCGAGCTACCCGAAGACGATGCTCCCATCAGAGAGACGATTGGCAACAAGATTTCCCTCTTAAAAAAGGAGATGGATGCACAAAAGGATATCGAAAGTCAGAGTATTTCGGATGAGGATATTACCCTTTTCAAGAAAACCCTGTCCGCTCGAGATGATATACCAACCCTTTTAGACGGAGCTGCTGCGCTCAAAGAACTGGGCCTGATGGAAGAGGCCATCGCCGAGTATGAAAAGCTTTTGGAATATGATTTCAGTAAAATTGAGTCGACCCATGTCGATTACAGCCCCGAGAATATCATCTGCGACTATATGTCTTGTCTGCTGGAAAGCAGACCACCCCAGGAAGTTGTCAAAGAGGCTTATAAAGTTGTCTACAAGCACAGATTAAAAGAAAAACAAACCGCCCGAATCAAATTTTGGCTGGGAATGCAGCTGGAAGAGAAAGATCACACCGACCTGGCTTACGAGCTTTATCAGACAGCCGCCGAAATTGATTCCTCGAACGAGGAAATACTCGACAAACTTAATTCCCTAAAGTCAAAAATTTCTACAAGCTCTCGATATGATTATTTAATTAGAAATAAGCGTGTTACCACCACTCAGCTGCAAGAAGCTTTGACAATTGCCAAAAAAATGAAAAAAAGCGTTGAGTTTGTGTTGGTTGACCGCTTCAGTATTGAAAAGGATGAAGTCGGCAGATCTTTATCTATGTATTTTGGCTGCCCTTTTCGGGATTTTGATCTCGAATTGCCCATCCCTTTTGAGTTGATCAGCAAACTAAAAAAATCCTTTTTGCTTTATAATGTATGGGTTCCTCTGAGTTGGGATAAAACCGGTGTAGAAGTCCTGGTGGATGATCCCAAAGATCTGCGAAAAACAGACAATATTAGAGCCTTGATGAGCAATCAGAAAATAAATTTCAGTGTTGCTTTCAAAGAGGATATCGATAAATATATCAACCATTTTTTTGATCCCCGGGCTGAGGCAACGACCGAAACCAATCTGGAAGATCTGGATGAAATCATCCCTGACATCGCTTTTGAAGAAGAGGAGGAGATCGAAGAGGACCCGGGCAGCTTGGATGAATCGTCAAGCCAGGTGGTTAAGTTTGTCGATCAGATTCTAATTACAGCTTTTCGTAATAACGCCTCCGACATTCACATCGAGCCCTCTCCAATTACACGCAAAACCCTCATCCGCTTCAGAACCGACGGTGTCTGCCATGAATATGTTCAGGTGCCCAATTCTATGGCGCCTGCGATTGTTTCCCGGCTTAAAATTTTGGCTGATATGGACATCGCTGAGAGACGACTTCCCCAGGACGGCAAAATTAAAATGAAGCGCAAAGGCATCCCTGCATTTGAATTGCGCGTTTCCTCAATGCCCACAGCTGGCGGCTACGAGGATGTCGTATTGCGGATCCTGGCCAATTCGATGGCTTACAAACTGGATGAAATCGGGTTGAATGACCGCAACTTAAAAATTATGGAAAAAATTATTTGCCGCCCCTACGGTTTAATCCTTTGCGTCGGACCCACGGGATCTGGTAAAACCACCACCCTGCATGCTGCTTTGGCACACGTGAACCATCCCGGAGTCAAGATATGGACAGCGGAGGATCCTGTCGAAATTACTCAGGCAGGATTGCGGCAGGTTCAGGCCAGAGCTAAAATCGGTCTTGATTTCGCAAGAATTATGCGGGGATTTTTGAGATTGGACCCGGATATAATTATGATTGGGGAAATGCGAGATCGGGAAACAGCCTCTATCGGGATCGAGGCATCTCTCACCGGACATCTTGTTTTTTCTACCCTGCACACCAACAATGCCCCGGAAACACTCACCCGTCTGCTGGACATGGGAATAAATTCACTGAACCTTTCCGACGCTTTTTTAGGAGTGCTTGCCCAGCGACTGGTGCGAAAGCTTTGCAGTAGTTGTCAGGAGACGTACCATCCATCCGAAGAAGAATTCGAAGATATCCAATCCGATTACGGGCAAGAGGCCTTGACCCAAGCGGGGTATGTCTACAACTCGCAGGTTAAGCTGTATCGCTCACCTGGCTGCGAAAAATGCAGTGGGTCGGGATATAAAGGACGAGTAGGCATCCACGAATTAATGGAGGGCACCCCTGAAATAAAGCAACTTATCAAAAAAAATGCGACTTCCCATGATCTCGCCGTTCAAGCTGTCCAGGAGGGAATGACCACTCTTAAGCAGGACGGCATCCGCAAGGTATTTCAAGGTCTGACCGATATTAAAGATGTACGCCGAGTTTCCATTGCATAGTCCCCTGATTTTTTCAAGCAAGAGTGACAAAGATGACCCACGTCAATATCGCTGCTGATGCGATCCCAACGCATTCACCTTCCTGAATCCAACCAATTGTAATTATTAACTTAAATCCTGACACCGCATTTCTACCATTTGGCTCTGCAACTGGTTAACCCGGGATTATCCGTTTACAATTTAACGAGATAGTGAAAGTTTAATTCTTTTGGATTTCCTGTTTCAAAATGCGTGTGTCCTGAAGCCGCTATTTTCTTGACAGAATAGCGGATAGAGAGTAAGAATCCAAGTTTAATTAAAATCCGAGTTAGGGGGAATCGATGAACTACAAAAAGACACTCAACCTTCCGAATACCAAGTTTCCCATGAAAGCGAACCTGGCCAAGCGGGAACCGGAGCAGTTGAAATCATGGAATGAAACCCGCCTGTATGAAAAGATTCGAAATAGTTCTGAAGGAAGGGAGCAGTTCATTCTCCACGACGGGCCTCCCTATGCAAACGGGTATATCCATATCGGCACGGCGCTAAATAAAATATTAAAAGATATTATTGTACGCTCAAAACAAATGGCCGGATTCGATGCTGTTTACGTGCCGGGCTGGGACTGCCATGGCCTTCCCATTGAGCATAACGTTGACAAAGAAATTGGTGAAAAAAAGAAAAAGCTCAGTATGGCCCAGGTTCGTCGACTGTGCAGGTCCTATGCCGAAAAATTTATCGACATCCAACGGGAAGAATTCAAACGCCTCGGTGTGATGGGGGTTTGGGATGATCCCTATTTGACTATGAACTACAGATATGAAGCCACCATCGCCAGAGAATGCGGCAAATTCGCCAAAGACGGCAGTCTATTTCGCAGTAAAAAACCTATTTACTGGTGCTTTACCTGTCAAACAGCTCTGGCCGAGGCTGAAATAGAATATTCGGATGATTCAACTCCCTCAATTTACGTTAAATTCGCTTTAAAAGACGATTTGAGTTCTAAATTGCCGTCACTCAAAGGCAAAGACGTGTTTGTCATCATCTGGACGACCACCCCCTGGACACTTCCGGCAAACCTTGCCATCGCACTTCATCCAGATTTTGAATATGTAGCTTTGGATGTCGGTGGCGACCAGGTGTATATTCTGGCCCGTGAGCTGGTCGAAGCTTGCATGCAATCTTTCGGCATTGCCGAATATTCCATCATCGGGGAAATTGCGCCCAAAACTCTTGAAAAAAAGCGCTGCCAGCATCCGTTGTATGACCGGGATTCTTTAGTTATCCTGGGATCCCATGTGACCCTGGATGCCGGTACCGGATGTGTCCACACTGCTCCCGGCCATGGTCGTGAGGATCATGAAGTGGGCCTGCAATACGGACTGGATGTTTATTCGCCAGTGGACAATAAGGGCTGCTTTACCGAAGATGTCGAATATTTCAGTGGTGAATTTGTATTCGATGCCAATAAAAACATCAACGCAAGATTGAACACGGCTGGCTCCCTGATCCGGGAGGAATCCTTCGAGCATTCTTATCCACACTGCTGGCGCTGTAAAAAACCGGTTATTTTTCGAGCGACGCCCCAGTGGTTTATTTCTATGGAAAAGACCGGTCTGCGAAAAAAATCTCTGGAGGCCATCGATAAGGTCAAATGGATACCCTCCTGGGGACGGGAAAGAATTTACGGAATGATTGAGAACCGACCGGACTGGTGTGTTTCACGTCAACGGGCATGGGGTGTTCCAATTACAGTTTTTTATTGTGAAAAATGTGACGCGCTTTTGCTCGACGAAGAGATCATGCAGGCCGTCTATGCCTTGTTCGAGGAGCATGGTGCCGATATTTGGTTTGAAAAGGATGTGTCGGAGCTTCTACCCGATACTACCAGGTGTAAAGACTGCGGCAGCAATCAATTTGTTAAAGAGACGGATATTCTTGATGTTTGGTTTGATTCCGGTGTGAGTCATGCAGCCGTGCTGGAGCAGCGACCCTATCTAAGATGGCCGGCCGATCTTTACCTGGAGGGCAGCGATCAGCACCGCGGATGGTTTCACAGCGCCCTGTTGACGGCCGTTGGAACCCGAAACCAGGCACCCTACGATGCCGTCTTAACGCATGGTTTTGTGGTGGATGCCGAAGGCCGGAAAATGTCAAAGTCCATCGGGAATGTGATCTCGCCCAGCGAGGTAATTGAAAAATACGGAACTGAAATTCTGCGTTTGTGGGTCTCGGCGTCCGATTATCGTGAGGACATTCGAATTTCCGACAACATATTAAAACAATTGACCGATGCCTATCGGCGTATTCGGAACACAAGCCGATTCATGCTGGGTAATCTTTTTGATTTTGATCCAGAAAAAGATGCCGTTGATTACAACGACATGCAGGAAATTGATCGATTTGCACTTCACAAACTGCAACTCATCGTCGAAAAGGCACGTGCAGCCTACGAGGCTTATGAATTTCATGTGATCTACCACGCACTCTACAATTATTGCACACTTGATCTATCGGCACTTTACCTCGATATTTTAAAGGACCGGTTATATACGTCGGCGTCGCAATCCAGCGGACGCCGGAGTGCTCAGAGTGTCTTGTACATCGTGCTCGAAACCATTGCCCGGTTGATGGCGCCGATACTGCCATTTACGTCCGATGAAATCTGGCAATACATGCCGCCAACAAACGGTCGCGAATCCAGTATCCATCTGGCCTTGTTACCCGAAGTAAATCCGGCCTT
>JASFSK010000307.1:0-6092 GCA_050114455.1 Desulfobacterales bacterium
TCAAGGCGGCCGACGGTTCGTCCATGATTAAAATATTCGCGTCCACCGACAGTGCTTTTACGATTTCGACGACCTGTTGTTGAACGACCGTGAGAGTCCCCACATTGGCGTTAACATCCAGATCGATGTCAAGCTCTTTTAACAGTTCCTCCGTTAAACGCTTGGCTTCCTTTCTATTGATATGTCCCAGCTTATTGGATGGCTCGCGGTTTAAAAATACATTGTCAATCACATCGAAATTGCGGATCAGGCTGAATTCCTGAAAAATGATGCTGATGCCGTCAAGCTGTGCTTGGTGCGGATTCTTAAATGTCTTTTTTTGTCCTTTATAGTAAAGTTCGCCGGATGTCGGCTGATAGACGCCGGAAAGAATTTTCATCAGGGTTGATTTGCCGGCGCCATTTTCTCCGCACAGTGCATGAACCTCTCCATAGCGAAAGCTCATACTGATATTATCAAGGGCTCTCACCCCTGGAAATTCTTTGGTGATATTGCGAAATTCAAGAATATTTTCGTCTTTGGCCGACATGGCTTTTCTATAGTACTGATGGTTTCGTATAAAGGCTTAAAACGTCCTTTGACGTCATTCCCGCGAAGGCAGGGGCATGAAGGAATTTCGGATCCTTACTTCTATTTTCTTTGCCCAAGGCTCGCCTGACAGTGGTGTGTTGCCAGGCTAGCGCATTAAGTTCTGATTGGCTTGTTTAGAGTTTAGGTAAAAATTCCTTGGGCATATTATCGTCTCCGACCCACCACCAATCACTCAACTCGGGTTTGGCGACGTTTGGCACCTCATCGGGTCCAAAACCTTCAAATTTGATCGATACGACCTTGTCAACTTTTTCGCCTTTGGCAATTTTAACGGCAACTTTAACCGCTTCACCTGAAAGGCGGGTGGTCATCGGTGCAATGTAGCCTTTGGTTTTGTTGGCCACTAAAAATTTGGCATATCCGTTGAGTTGATCACCGGTTGTGGGCGGCAGTGGTCGGCCGGCATCTTTCAAGGCCTGCAGGGCGGGCCAGGACATTAAGCCGGAGTCTGCCCAGATGCCGTCAATTTGCGGGAAGGCCTGAATCATGGTTTCCATGATCGACCGTGCTTTTGGGGGTGACCAGTCGCAATACTGGTGATCCAGAACTTCGATACCGGGGTACTTCTTAAACGCCTGCCGCGCACCTTCAAGACGGTCTTCAGCGGTTGTATTGCCGGCAATACCGCTCATCATGACAATCTTGCCTTTGCCCCCGAGTTCATTGGCCAGCCAGTTGGCGCCATCGGCACCCAGATCGATCAAATCCTGCTTTACCAGGCATGTCATTTTATCTGTATTGATCGTACCGCCGAACACAACCACGGGAATGCCTTCGGCAACCGTTCTTTCGATAACCGGAATCAGCGCATCGCCGACCGTCGGGTATATAATGAGAACGTCGATATTTTTGACTAGCAGAGACTCGATGTCGGCTATCTGTTTGTCTACCTTCTCATCGGCATTGGTAATATAATACTTGGAAACTTCCGGATGCCTGGCGACTTCGGCTTTAAAATTTGCTACCAGAAATTCCCGCCACGAGTCACCCATACCGGCATTGCTCCAGCCAATTCTAATTTTGTCTTTCGCAAAAGCCGTTATCGGGACTAGTGCTGAAAGCACAAAGATAACCAGCGAAATTAAGGTCAACGTTTTGAGTTGTTTTCTGTTTTTCATGATACGCCTCCTTTTTCTTTTCCTAAGTTTACTATGATCTTGTTTAGTGCCATTTATTATCTTAATGATTTTGTCCTAATGGCATTTCCAACGCATTGACAAAGACAGCTAGGTTGCACCGGTTTTCTTTCTCTCGTTGATCGACAGCGCAATAATAATCAGAAGGCCGATAATTAAATATTGACTTTGAATCGGCACCTGAATCAGCAACGACAGATTCGTGACCAGCAACATGAGCAGAACACCGATAACAACACCTTGGACACTGCCGAAACCGCCGGTGATGGCAACGCCTCCCAAAACAGCGGCCACCAGAGATTCAAACTCTTTGTTATCGCCAATTTTTGGTTCGGGCATCCCCATGTATCCGGCCATCAGCACCCCGACCAGCGCGGCCAAAACGCTCGATATGATATAGGCCATGATAATCACCCGCTCGGATTTGACGCCGTTGAGGGTTGCGGCTGCACGATTCGTCCCCACCGCATAAAGCCGCCGGCCATAACCGGTGCTGTTTAGCAAGACGGATGCTGCAATGACGATGGTTAGAAACACAAAAAAGAGATTCGGTATTCCAAAAGACGACCCGTTGCCAATTTCAATCAATAGGGCAGGGACTTTGCCTTTCGGCAATCCTTCTGTCCACATAAACCGTAGTCCCTTCAAAACAATCCCCATGCCCAGGGTTGCAATAAACGGCGGTACATTCCTTTTGGTGACCAGTAGGCCATTTATCAGGCCCACTGTGACACCGAAAAGTAGGATGAGGAAGGTAACGGGAATAAACAAGGCATTACTACCTTCCATTAGAGCGGCTGAGATAACATTGGCCGTTGAAATGACGTGACCGATCGAAAGATCCAAACCGCCGCTGCCGGAAATGATGACGATAGCCTGTCCGATTGAAGCGATCCCTAAAATGCAAAAGCTTCTGGTTACATTCAGAAGATTGGACAGTTTGAAGAAGTTGACGCCGGTTGCAAAATTTATGACCACTGCAGCAATCAGCAGCCCGGCCAAAGCGACATATAGTCCTTTGTTTTTCTTTGCTATTTTGTAGAACGTCAACTCCGCCATTTGTATCACTCCAGTTCAACCTGTTTGCCCTCGGCGGCTGAGTGTAAGCCGGCCTCCAGGATCTGCATCGTTTTCATCCCATCATAAAAATTCGGCACAATGGCCTGATTGTTTTCAATGGCATTCAGAAAGTCGACAACACCATGAACGAACTCATGCTCATAACCGATAATATGTCCCGGTGGCCACCAGTTGGCTATGTATTGATGGCACCCTTCGGTAGCTAAAATGGTTCTGAAACCCTTGGCGAACTCAGGATCATCATTCGAATAAAATTGCAGTTCATTCATGCGCTCCAAATTGAAAACGATGCTGCCTTTGTCTCCGTAGATTTCAAAGTAGTTATAGTTCTTTCTGCCCGGTGCAAACCGGCTGGCTTCAAAAGATCCCATAGCGCCATTGTCGAAGGTGACCAGCATGGAAGCCGCATCTTCGACAGTGACCGTTCCGGTTTCAGTACCCTTGGTACCCCCTTTAAAGGTTGCTGCACCTTCATCCGGCAAGGGTCGTTGTTTGATAAATTGGGATGTCATACAGGTTACCCGCGTGACCTCGCCGATCAGAAAGCGCGCCAGATCCACACTGTGGGAGTTCAAATCCCACTGGGGACCCGCACCGGCATGTTCCTTTTGCAGATGCCAGGTCAGCGGAAAATTGGGGTCCACGATCCAGTCCTGCAAATAGGCGCCCCGCCAGTGAAAAATTCGGCCGACCTTGCCGTCATCGATCAACTGTTTGGCCAGCATCACCGCCGGGCACCGGCGGTAGTTGTGATTCAGGTAATGCTTGACCTTGTTGGCTTCGGCGACCTCATACATTTCTTTGGCCTGATCATAAGACAAGGCCATCGGCTTTTCACAAAACAAATGCTTGCCCGCTTTGGCGGCTTCAATGGCGATTTCATGGTGAAGGGCCGTAGGGACACCAATATCAACGATATCGATGTCATCTCGCGTAACAACTTTGCGCCAGTCAGTCTCTATTTCTTGCCAGCCCCAACAATCGGCAAACTCTTTCAAAGATGCCTCATGCCGCCCGCAGGCAATCTTCAGCACCGGCTCGACATTCAGATCGAAGAAATACGGTGCTTTGCGCCAGGCATTACTATGGGCTTTGCCCATAAATTTATAGCCGATCATGGCAACGTTCAATTTTTTCATTCCCGCCTCCTCCCTTTGATTGAGCGCATTGCGCGCAGTCAAACGTCATAGGTTAATTTGCTACAGGTAATTACTTTCCCAGCCATTGCCTTCAGGCTTTCCAGCAGCCAGGCCGGAAGCTTATCTACTCCAGATTCTGGGCAATTCGCTTCAATTCCGCAACACTTTTCGCCACCGCAGCATCTTCGTCATCATTGTAATCCGGATGGAGGGTATCGATTTCCATGGCCAGAAAGCCTTCGTAATTGGCATCTTTCAACAGCTGTGCCAGCTTCTGATTATCGACGATTCCGTCACCCACCGGTGTACAGGAGAAGAAGTACCAATCGTTGACGGCGGCCTGCGGATTGATCTTCAAATCTTTGACATGGGTTGAAAAGGTAAACCGGGCCAGTTTCTCCATACCCTGAATCGGATCGTCGAGCACCCGCATAAAATTGCCGGTATCAAAGTTAATCCCAAAATTTGGGTGATTGACATTGTGGATGAGTTCAAGCATTTCATCGGCATTGTAGTCAATGTGGTTTTCGTCGGCGAGTTTGATGCCGTATTTGTCAGCAATTTTCATGGCATTGGTGAACATACGCGAAAGCTTTTGGATTTGCGGTCCATGGTCTTCGAAGCGAAACATCAGACTGCTGCCGACAACTCGCATAACCTTGGCGCCAATGGCATTGGCATATTCGATATGATCAACCATCTCATCATAAGCGGCTTCATTTTTGCCGCCTTCAAGCCCATCGGGATGACCCCAGGCATACACTCGATCGAAATTGTTTTCATCCAACATGCCTTTGACTTCACTGAGATAAGAACTGTCAAACCGCGGGAAGAAACAAGATTCCAGTGAAACCCCGTCAACATCAAGTTCTTTGGCCCGTTTGATGAAATCTTCCATGGTCATTTGTTTGTCGGGCGCCTTCTGATGCGGATATACTTCACCCAAAAACCGATGATAACAGTAACTGTCAATTCCTACTTTCATTTTAATGTCTCCTTTCCTAATTATTTAGTAAACCATAGATATCGGGTTACCTGTTCCAGATGCTAGTCAAAAAATATGGCACTTTTCAAGCTGCGGGCCTGGGATATGTTATCCAGGGCTTTTTGGATATCGGCCAACGCGGTCCGCGAAGAAATCAGATCTTTAACGTCTATCCGACCGCATGCGACCAATTGCAGGGTACGCCGGTATTGACTCAGACTCTGACGGGTCGTACCGGTGACCACTAGCTGCTTGTAGTGAATCAGGTTGGTGTCGAGGCTGACTTTGGCTTTGCCAGCCGGCAGACCACCAAAAAAAACAATCCGGCCGTTTATTGCGGCAATCTCTAAGGCAATTTGCTGCGCTTGCGGCGCCGGGCAGGCTGTGATGCAGACATCCACACCGCGGCCTTGGGTCAATTCGTCAAGCTGTTGTTTTAAGTTTTCGGACCCAAGGGTGATAAAGCTTTCGTCGATTTGACGGCAAAGATCCAAGCGGTCTTGGCTGAGATCGTTGATGATGACTTTTTCGACACCGGCAACCTGGGCCATTTTGGCATGCATTAAACCGATTGGCCCGGCTCCGATGACCAAAACGGTTTCCCCGGGGCGCATTCTGCTTTTTTCAAATGCGTTAAATACACAGGCCAGTGGTTCGGCTAAAGCAGCTTCTTCAAAAGACAGGCTCTCGGGGATCTCAACCACGTTGCCCTGGCGTACGAAGTTCTCGGGAATTTTGACGTATTCGGCAAAAAAACCGGGCATCTGAATACCAACTGCTTTGAAATCCGAACACAAATGGGTATTACCGCTGACACAGATGTCGCAAATTCCGCAGCCGACATTGGGTGCCACCGCAACCCGCATGCCTTCCTTGAGTTGCTTGACATCGCGGCCGCATTGGGCGACGATCCCACTGCCTTCGTGCCCGAGAATCATTGGGGCTGTTTCAGAGATACCAGGGAATCCATTCTGATACATACGCACATCGGTCCCGCAAACAAAGGCCCCTTTGACCTGAACCAAAATATCGCCTGCAGCGATTTGGGGCACATCCGTATCCCCAACCCTCAAATCCTGCTTACCATAAAGCGCAGCCGCCTGCATTGTTTGTTTGGAATTCATGATAACCCCCTGTGGAATGACGAAGGCCGATTGACGA
>JASFSK010000308.1:0-6089 GCA_050114455.1 Desulfobacterales bacterium
CTATCACTATACGGTTCGCAAATCCCAGAACCGCGGCTATCGGGCCTTGCCGGTGCGGGACCTTGAGTAGCAGCGGGTAAAGTGCACAGGGCGGAGTGCATGGCGCCTAGTGTAAATAGCAGCATTCATCGCGCGGGAAGATGAACGTTCATTGTCTCCAACGATAATTTTTTCGAAGACCACAAAAAAAGGTTGCCGATAGCGGCAACCTTGATTAACGCCCTGCCCCATTCTAGTTGGTGCCCGTCCATAAATGTCCTTTATCAATGACGGGCACTTTTTGGTGTTTCCAATCCAAAAATGCGGATTTTTGCCCAAGGTCAAGGAAATCAAGCATGCGCGCAGATTGACACCGAGATTGGGCAAAAAGACCATTTGTGGATGGAAACTAGTTACTTTTGCGTGACCCGCAAAACCTCTTCGATGGTCGTGACACCATCCATCACCTTTTGGATGCCGTCCTGACGCAGGCTCATCATTTTTTCCCGTCGTGCTTCGCTTTTTATCTGGTTGGAGTCAAAGGTCTTGAGAATCAGGCTTTTCAATCCTTCCGTCAAGCGCATAATTTCAAAAATTCCCAGCCGCCCGCGATAGCCGGTGCCAATGCATTTGTCACACCCCACAGCTTTATAAATATGGCCACCATTGAAGTGATCCGGAGCGACACCGATACTTTCGAGATAAATGGCACTTGGTTTGTAGGCCTTTTTGCAATCATTGCACAGAACACGGATAAGCCGCTGGGCCGCTACGGCCAAAACGGATGAGGAAATTAAAAACGGCTCGACCCCCATGTCCACCAATCGGGTAATCGCACTGGCAGAGTCATTGGTATGCAAGGTGGAAAAGACCAGATGGCCAGTCAGGGCCGACTGCACCGCGATCTCCGCGGTCTCGTGATCCCGAATCTCACCGACCAGGATGACGTCCGGGTCCTGGCGCACGATCGATCGCAGTCCTCTGGCAAAGGTAAGATCAATTTTAGGGTTTACCTGTATTTGACTGATGCCTTTAATTTGATACTCGATCGGATCCTCAATGGTAATGATATTGATGTCCGGTTTGTTGATCGATTGCAACACGGCGTAAAGGCTGGTGGTTTTGCCGCTGCCGGTGGGACCCGTAACCAGAATGATACCATTGGGAGACGATACCAGCTCCTGGATCTGACTCAGACGCTCGGGACTCAAACCGAGATCCGTCAATTCCAGCAGGGAGCCCGATTTGTTCAGCAATCTGAGAACTACCCGTTCTCCGAAAGCGGTGGGAATGGTCGATACCCGCAGATCGATGCTCTGATCCCCGACTTTGACTTCAAAACGACCATCCTGGGGCAGGCGTTTTTCAGCAATATTCATTTTCGCCATAACCTTTATGCGGGAAATAAGCGCCGGTTGGATCCATTTCGGAGGTGACAGCAGGTCATAAAGGATTCCATCAACTCGATATCGCACCGTGAAACTGTGCTGATAGGGTTCGATATGGATATCACTGGCTCGGGCCTTGATGGACTGGGAAATGATGTGGTTGACGAGCTTTATTATCGGCGCTTCACTGGTGTCGTCCAACAAATCAGCCGTTTCTTCAATTTCGCTGAGGATATCGCTGCCGTTTTCCTCCATATTCTGAACCAGCTGCTCAGCGGAGTCCCGGCGAAGGTCATATTGTAAATTGATTGCCGAAAGAATTGATTCACGACTTGTCAGCACAATTTTGAAGTCGGTTAGTCCTATGAGCCGCACCAGGTCATCCAGGGCATGAAAATTTAGCGGATCGTTGATTGCAATAATGTGTCCTGGCGGAGAAATCTCACTATCGGAGTCGACCCCATTGTGGGGTGACAGTCCGCAGTTCGCTGCCGTAATCGGATTTTCATACTCCAACGGCACCATATGATATTTTTTCAAAAATTGAATCGGAACTTTTTCAATGAACTCGGACTCGATATTTTCCAGGGGCAAGATGGGCCAGTAAGGAAGATCATACTGGTGGCTTAAGGCTTCGAGAAGCTGGGTTTCGGAAATATTATTCTGCTGAACTAGGATTTCGCCGATGCTTCCGCCTTTTTCTTCCCTGATGCGCCGGGCCTCGGCCAGAATATCCTCATTCAGACTGTAATTTTCGACAAGTAGTTGGGATAATTGGGTTCTCATTTTATTTGTAATTTTTTTGATGGATGCCTGATTATCTGTAGATGAGCAGCCGTTTCCCTACTCGGCTCCGACTGGCCTTCGCTGCTGAGTTTTTGGTTTACGAATCGGTTCAGATATCGTTTCCGTCTGAGAGTCTGTCGGCTGATTTTCGTTTAATTTTATGCTGCCCGCTTTGATGGTGTCGATTTGCTCTTTTTTGCCCTGGAATATCTGGTTGGCTTCCGCCGGGTTTTTAATCACCTTGGGTGTGATAAAAATGTAGAGGTTGGTTTTCACATTATTCTCGGATTTATTTCTAAACAGCCAGCCCAGCAAGGGAACATCGCCCAATGCGGGAACTTTGTTTTCATTGGTGGTGGAGGAATCATCGATGAGTCCACCGATGACGACGGTTTGGTCATCTTTGACAATGACAGTCGTGTCCACCGTGCGTTTGTTGGTGACCGGCAGGGTGGACGAGGTTGTCAGGGTGGCGGCCTGATTGATGGTCGTGACTTCAAAGTTGATTTGCATGCGCACGAGGCGGTCCTCGGTGACATGGGGGGTAATCTTCAGTGTTTTCGCCACATCCCGGTATTCGAACGATTCAAAGGTGCCGCCGGACACATCGGTGGTGGATCGCGTCTGAAACGGTCTGTTTTCTCCCACAACAATACGGGCTTCTTCGTTATCGGTGGTCAATATTTGCGGCGTTGACAGGATACGAAAATCGTCATCGGTTTTAACGGCATTGATAATTGCAGTGATATTGGAGACCGTGACGCCTGCGATGGTGAGCGGTTCGGTCAACATCCCCAGCGTCAGGCCGCCCTGCAATAGGTCCGATGGTTGGGGAAAGCCGGGTGAAAATCCGCCGCCGACCAGGGTTTCTTTGCCGCCGAGCGACGCTTTGCCGAAGGCCGTCCAATCGATGCCGATATTCAGGCTTTTGTTCATATCAACTTCCATCAGCAAGGCTTCGATGTAAACCATGGATCGGGGAATGTCGAGTTTTCTGATGACATCTTCCAGTACCATGTAATCTTCCTTGTCAGCCATGATAATCAGGCTGTTGGTGGCTTTATCGGCGGATATCCTGACATTGCCAGTCACCACCGGCGCCGCTTTTTTGCCTTTGGTTGCGCCACCGCCGGTTTCCTTGGTCGGTACATCCTGAAGCACCTTGGCCAATTCTTCGGCAGTGGCATTCTTGCAATAGTAGACATGAATTTTGCCTTTGCCGCGCGGGGTTTCTTTATCGACCATGGCGACCAGCTTTTTAATCCGCAGGGTGTCTATTTCACTGGCCAGCAATACGATGGTGTTGGTTCTTTCATCCGCCACCATGGTGATGATTTTTTGCTGCACCCCCTTACGTCCCTTTTGGGCCGTCGGCTTGAAGACGGTGTTCAACAAATTTACCAGCTTGGTTGCATCCGAATATTCTATTGGAATCACTGATATCGCCTGACCGATGCCGGTGATATCGATTTGTTTTAAGATTTTAAGCAAGCGTTTAATGTTCGAATACACATCCGTCACAATCAGGATGTTGGTTGGCGGATAGGCTAGAATCACACTGCTCTTGGAAACCATCGGCGTAAATAATCTTTTGATCTCAACAGGATCGGCATACGTCAAAGGAATCAGTTGGGTGACGACTTTGTCTGCGGGTTCCGCTGACTCTTCACGCAACATGGTTTTAATGCTCTTGGAGCGGGCATCGGGCGCAGGAATGATTTTGACCACCTCGCCGGATTTTACGGTGGTATAACCGTGAACCTCCAGCACCGATTCAAACACCTTATAAGCCTCTCGCATCGAAATTTTGGATGGTGATATAATAGTGACCTTGCCTCTGACCCGCTGGTCGACGACAAAATTGGTTCCGCTCAGCTCGCTCATAAATTTTATGAACACGTTGATGTCAACATTGTTGAAATCAATCGAGACAAACTGGGCCTGTTTTTCCGTTTTCAGGTTAGAATTGGATTGCCCGGTGTCCTGTGCCATACAAACCTGGGACATCTGCGCCAGGATCAGCACTGATGTCATTAAGGTCAGAAATGATTTTACTGTCAGAAGAGTTGGTTTCATATAAGTTCCGTTCAGGCGCATGAACTTCTCTGTTACACTTGCCAAATTACAGTTTTATCTTATTAACAACGAAAAACACGAAACACTCGAAATAGTTGTAAAATAAGCGTGGCATGTTTGGGTTTATTTCGTGGTGATATTTTTTCTTTTTTGAGGCATTAATCACAAATGCTCAAATTTTACCTGTGTTATTCGATACTGTAATCAAGGGATTGCTCGCGGCCCCTGCGTTTAATCTGGAGCTGGATGTTGGATCCCGATGTTAATTGTTCCACAATCGAGATGGCATCTTCGACAGAAGCGATGTTATTGCCATTGACGCCGGTGATGATATCGCCGTTTCTCAACCGCATTTTTCTGAAAATGGCGTTGGGCTTGATGCCGGTGATGGATATACCTGCTGATTGACCGTCCTCGATGTGGGGGCGAAGGGTTGCCTGCTCCATGAGCTCACCCAGATTTTCCATCGCTTTTTCAATTTGGCTGCCCTGCAATTTGATTTTGCGGGGTGCACGTGAGACCGGCAGTTTTCTTTCGGAAGTCCGCGATGATGAAGTCCTGTCTCTTGGAACTGAACGACTTCGGCCGCCTCGACCAATAATTTCCTCCATGGCCAGGACTTCATCGTTTTCGCCGACCTTCAATACGACTTTTTCCCTCAATATCAGTTTGACAATAGCATTCTGAATGGTATCCCCGGCCCGGTAAAGATTTTGTTCTCTGGCTTTGGTATCCTCAATGACCGCATAGGCACCCTCGGTTTGTCCGGTTACCGTACCCCACAGTTTCAGCTTCAAATCGGTCTGTTTGAGCTTTTCTAAGTCCAATTTTTTTTCGACGACGGGAGCCGCTGCCTGTTCCTGTGTGCTTGAATTGAAAATATTACGTTCGGTGATCGCCCTGTAGCTGGTCAAGGGAAGATAGGACTGCTCAACAGGAGTCCCCGGATTATTGATTGCTGTCCCGCCGGTTGAATTGACATAATCCAGTTGCGCGGTAACAAAGGTATAAAACACGTTCACGCAAAGATAGACCCCGACAGTGATAAGCAAACAATTAGCGATGGTAAAATAGCGATTCATTATTTTTAATTTAAAGAAAAGCCGGGTTCATCAAAGGTACCATCGATATTAAATGATATGGCTGAATCCCCGGCATTTTTTTTCCGTAGTAAATCAAGTGGAAGCGTTTTTTCGATTTTTGCCAGCAACAGATGGTGCGGCTTTACCGACACATTCAAATCCAGTGCATTTTTGCCGGATAATGCGATGGTACCGGAAAGATCAGCATCCAACTGATTTCCCCTGGCACTGGTTTGCTTGATGGTCAACGTGTTGTTTTCAAGTATCAAGTCGGCATTGATATCCCTGAATTCCAGCGATCGTAAATTAAAGACAGCCTTACTCAACATGATTCTGCTTTGTGACAGGGTCAGCTTTCCTTCCACGGCCTGATTCGGTCCGGCATTGACAAAAGTGAAATTTCCATTCAGCATACCTGAAATTTCATCGGCGGGCAGGCGGTCTAGTGCGGGAATTCCCTGCACCTGAATCCCGAAAATCTGGCCATCTCCTGATATCTCCTGCCGGCCGGAATCGTCGTCGATGTGCGCGCGGCCTTTGAATGTACCGCCGTTCAAATGCCCTTTGAAATTCACGGTGGTCTTATGGCTGAAAAGCGACAATATTGCCGGCATTAATTTAATATTGTCAAGATCGACCAGCAGCTCGTCCCGATGAGCAATCCCGACGTTATGAAGGTTGATGCCTGGAGGTATTGCCGGACTGATGCGGTCAATGATTACCTTGGTATCGGGGCTAACCTGGCTCAGTCGATGGGACAGATAGGACTTGAGGGAGT
>JASFSK010000309.1:0-6080 GCA_050114455.1 Desulfobacterales bacterium
AATCATGCCCGATATTATAAGAATCGCGAGAATCTTCATGGCTGAATAGATAGTAGAAATTGTCATACCCTGACCAGGTGATGGCAGAGAGACACAGGGGGCAAGGTTCATGGGTGGCCAAGAATATAATTTGTTTTGGATCGGGGCGTTCGGACTTGGGCATTTCGTAAAACAATTTTATGGTATGCACCTCCCCATGCCACAATGGGTTTTCGGTCTCATTATTGGATCCGACGACAACGGTTGCAAGATCATCCTTTCTGAGCATGGCAGCCCCGAATATCTTGTTTCCTTTTTGAATTTCTTTCCGGGTCAAGGGTACGATATCAGTTTCCATCACCGCCAGAAGCCGATCGATGAGCTTCGCATTACATCTCATCGGATCTGCATTGTTCTGCGCCTTCGCGCTGCCGGCGGGCCTAACCATTAAAGCGTCTGCCAACGACCTATCGCTCACGGTACTCATTTCTTAATCTTCCGAATCGATGCTGGATGTTTTGTTTTCCATTGCTCAGCTCATTACCGACATAGAATTGATTTGCTTTAGATCCTTAACTAATACCAAATGAATTTACAAGGTCAATAGTTTAATGGGATCACGGATTTGAGGATTTTTTAGAAGATGCTAACATGAATATTGAATTATCATCGAAAATCAATTAATTATAACAAGTGCCGGCCCATAACCTATAACCAGGCGGTTTCTGTGTACCAAAAATTCAAAATATACTTATTTTGCTTTTTATTCTTATTCGTCCTGAATTCTAATTTATTGTTTGCCCAGGAGCAAACCCCTGAAGGGGGGCGTCTTTTTATTCAGACGACACCTGAATGGGCTAAAATCAGAATCCTCAGCATTAAGCCCAAATTCAAACAAGGCATGCTGCTTCCACCAGGTCCGCACCAAATCGAAATCTCGGCTGATGGATACACGACAAGAAATTTATGGATTACCATGGAGCCGGGAGCGGAAAAAAATCTGGGCATTTCCTTGAAGAAGCTTTCATCCTCACTGCCAGGCAAACCCAGCGAATTGGAACCGGCGGCCACCGATCTTCAGAAGGAAAAAGAATACAGGCAGGCCATAGAAGCCTATAAAAAAATTATTCTGATGAATCCCAATGATGTGGATGCCTATGTCAATCTGGGATATGTCTACGGCAAACTCGAACTTCACCAGCAAGCCGTAGATACATACAACCAGGTTATTCGGCTCAACCCAGGCGACGCCGACGTCCACTACAATTTGGGGATAAGCCTCAACAAAATCGGTTCTCACAAAGACGCCATAACGGCCTACAAAGAGGCGATACGGCTAAAGCCTGATAATGTCAATTACTTTTACAATCTGGGCGTTAGCTATGGTCAACTAAAACTGTATCCTGAAGCCATCGAAGCTTATAAAGAAGTTATCCGCATGGATTCTAAGGCAGTAGACGCTCATTATAATCTGGGGGTGGCCTACAATAACCTGGGAAATCATCAGGACGCTCTGAAGTACTATAATCAGGTCATCCAACTCAAACCGAACTACCCAAATGCATACCAAAATCTCGGAAATAGTTATGCTGAACTGGGGCTGTACCAGGGTGCGATAGCGGCATACCAAAAAGCTTTGCGCAGCCAAACCGAAGACCCAGACATCCTCGCTTTGCTGGCTATCAGCTACACCAAGCTTGGACTGGACCGCCAAGCGGTTGAGATATATGAAAAAATTGCCAGTCTCAAACCTGAAGATGCAAACGTCCGGTATAATTTGGCTGTCAGCTACCGCAAGCTGGGGCTTCATGGAGAAGCCGGGGAAGCCTGTCAACAGGCCATTCGGTTAAATCCCAATTTTGCAGCTGCCTATTACCTGCTCGGCATCAGCTACGATGATCTTGGATTTCACCGTAAGGCCGTTGATGCCTATCAGCAGTCTATCCGACTAAATCCGAGTCGCGCTGACGCCCATTACAATCTTGGCATTAGCTATAACAAACTCGACCTTCATCAAAATGCCATTAAAAGTTACCTGCAAGCGATCCGGCTTGACCGGGAGGCTGCCGACATCCATTATAACCTGGGAAATACCTACCTAAACATAGGTCTTTATGCCGAAGCCGCAGAGGCTTATCAAGAGACCGTCCGAATCGATCCCAATTTTAACAATGCGCATTACAACCTCGGCATTACCTATGGCAAACTCAAACTTTATGGAAAAGCAATAGATGCCTTCAAACAGGCAGCCATGCTTGATGACACATCAAAACTGGCAAACTACAATTTGGGAATTAGTTATGCCAAACTTGATCGTCACCAAGCAGCGGTTGAGGCCTTTGCCAAGGCTATCCAAATCGATCCTGATTTCGCCGGTGCCCACTTCCTGATGGGTATCAGTTACAGCAAGCTTGATCTGCACCGTGAAGCGGTCGATGCTTATAAAAATGCTTTGCGGATCAAACCCAATGATGAAAATGTCCACTATAATTTGGGGGTCAGTTATAGCCAGCTTGAACTTTACAAAGAGGCCATCGATGCCTTTGAAAGGAACATTCGAATTGATTCCGACAATGTGTCGGCTTACTACAACCTGGGTCATCTCCATCGAAAACTGGGCCTCGCAGAAGAAGCTATTGCAGACTATCAACAGGTTATCCGGATCAAGCCGGATGATGAAGACGCGCATTTTATCCTGGGAAATATTTACCTTAGACTGGGTCTGCGCAGAAAAGCGATGGATGCCTTCATGCAGACTGCCCGACTGAATCCTGCTAACGTGAAAGCGCACTACAGCCTGGGATACATGTTCAGCAATCTTGGTCTTCACAAAGAAGCCATTGAGGCATATCAACAGGCTGTCCAGGTTGCGCCTGATTTTATAGAAGCCCACTTCAGCATGGGACTGAGTTACGGTGAACTTAATCTCAACCGGAAAGCAGTCGATGCTTTCAAACAAGTCATCCAGCTTGATCCGGCCCATGCGAAAGCCCATTTTAATCTTGGTATTGAGTATTTAATTCTCAACGACCGGGAAAATGCCCAGAAGCAGTATAAAATCCTCGATAACCTCGACAATCAAAAAGCGGAGGAGTTGGCTGATTTAATCAACGCATCATAAGACAAGTTTCTGGATTCCGATTACTTGATCTTGAATGCTTGACGTTAGACCTTGATGATGAAGTGAGGGCACAATTTAAGCTCTTTAAACGGTCCGAGATAATGGCCTTATTGTAATCTAAATAATGCGGCCCAAGGTATGATAATGCGTTTCAATAGTATTTTATCGAAAATAGCTATAATTTTGATCGTTTTCAGCTTGACAACAATTTCCGGCTGTGACTGGGGCAATTGGAGTTTTGATTTATTTGGCGGCGATCCTATCAATGAAGATGATGACGATTCCGATGACGGAGACAATAATAATGGCGACGGAAATGATGGAGACGGCAACGATATTTCAGTTGAAATTCTGCCGGTCGTTTTTTCCGCCAACATCGGTGGCACGAAAATCAATGAACCGGTCGAAATATTTTCTTCGTTTGAAAATGGATCCGATATCATTGATCTTACTGGGGTTGTCAATCAAGGAGGTGCAGGAGATGAATTTAAGGTATCGCCGGATGGGAGCCTGGTTGCCTATCTGATCGAAGGAGGCAACGGCCGCATCGATCTTTTCGTCGTACCGGTGGATGGCGGCATTGAAACCCAAATTTCAGAATTACCGTTAAGTGATGCCGTTGTCACCGAATTCGATTGGTCACCGGATAGCTCCCGCGTCGCATATCTGGCCGACGGTGAAATCGATGGCCGTTTTGAGCTGTTTACAAATCTTGCTGAAGGTGATGACAATATTAAGGTTTCCGGTACGCTGCCGGTGGGCGGAAAGGTCGATGCCTTTAAATGGTCTCCGGACAGCCTGTTATTGGCGTACAGGGCAGATCAAAATATTTTAGGTGAGTTTGAGCTGTTTACGACCCCTGCCGCACAGCAGGACCCCGAGCAAGTCTCCGGGAACGTCTTGCCGAACAACGGTGACATTACCGAATTCGACTGGTCGCCCAGCAGTCTGAGAATCGCATACTTGTCAGATCAGCGCGTGGCCGGTCTATTCGAGCTTTTTACAAGCTTACCGTCAGGCAGCGGAAATGTCAAAATTTCTGGTGGAGACAGCATTCAGGATTTTGCCTGGGCACCGGATGACATAAACGAACAGCTGGCCTATTCGTCCGAGCGGATCATTTTCACAGCGCCGCCAAACGGCGGTGGCAGCACCCAAGTTACGCCCGGCCTGGCTGTCAATGGGAGCATATTCGAATTTAGCTGGGCACCGGACAGTTCAAGAATTGCATACAGGGCTGACCAGAGAGTCGATGGTCTCATCGAGTTGTTTAGCGTTGAACCAGACGGCAGCAATAATTTGCGCATATCGGGCGGGCTTGCGACGGGCGGCAATGTGACCGGGTTTGTCTGGTCGCCGGACAGCGATTTTGTTGCCTATCGGGCAAACCAGGATTCGGCATTCATTTTCGAATTGTATGTGACCACACCTGACGGGCGCTTGGCTGATACAAAAGTATCCGGGATTCCAATGGCGGGAGATGTCCAACCTCTGTTTGAATGGTCGCCTGACAGCTCCAGGGTCGCCTACCGGGCAAATCAAAGGACGGCGGACGCAATCGAGCTTTTTACTTCTACGCCCGATGGTCAGGAAAATGACAGGGTTTCCGGAGATCTTTTTAGCGGCGGTAATGTTGATGAGTTTAAATGGGCACCCGACAAAGTTGTTAAATCGCCATCCGGCGAGGATGTTTTTGTAATCGGGTATATTGCCGACCAGCAAAGTAATGAGGTCTTCGAATTGTTTGCGTCCACGCCCAATGGTGACGAAACAGCAAGGCTTTCCGGTGACTTTGCTGTGGCCGGGGATGTTTTATTTTTTGAATGGGTACCGTAAGAGGAAGGACGAACGACGAAGGACGAATGTCGATTGACGAAGGTTGAATTAAGGAATACCGTCTATTTTGGTTTTTAAAAATTAGCAGAGCGAAGCGGCCTCCACCATTCGTCAATCGTCCTTCGTCGATCGTCATTCCAGTTACTCCGGCTGCTTGATTTTCTCGCTGATTCCCGTATATGTTTTTCTCAGTTTAGGTTTTTCGATTTTGCCGGTGGGGCTTCGGGGAACATCGCCAAAAATAATTTTTCGGGGCCGTTTGTACCTTGGCAACTCTTGGCAGAATTCAGCAATTTCCGCCTCCGTCAGAGTTTGATTCGGCTTGGCAGTAATGATGGCCGCCACGATCTCGACCAGGCGTTCATCGGGAAGGCCGATAACGCCGACATCCTGCACTTTCGGATGTCCCATAATATGGCTCTCAATCTCCACCGGGAAGATATTTTCACCACCGGTGATGATAATGTCCTTGGCACGATCCACCAGCCAGATAAAACCCTCTTCATCCATGCGGGCAATATCACCGGTAAGCAACCAACCGTCTTTGATGGTTGCAGCGGTGGCTTCAGGATTTTTGTAATATTCTTTCATTACACCAGGGCCTCTGACCAGCAGCTCCCCGGCTTCACCCGGGGGCAAGGGCGCTAATTCGAAGTCGACAATGCGGCATTCCCAGTCAAATCCGGGAACGCCGATGGCACCCACTTTAGCGGTATTTTCCAACCCTAAATGCACGCAGCCTGGCCCGGTTGTCTCGGTAAGACCGTAATTGGTGTCATATTCATGGTGAGGAAAAACTTTTTTCCAGTTGTTAATCAGACTGGGTGGAATTGGCTGGGCGCCCATGTGCATTAGGCGCCATTGGTCAAGTTTATAATTTGCGAGATCTACGTCCTTATTTTCAATGGCTATCAAAATGTCATGGGCCCAGGGGACCAGCAGCCAAACTATCGTGATTTTTTCTTCTGAAACAGCCTGCAGAATCAATTCAGGCCGAATGCCTTTGAGAATAACACCCTTGCCGCCGACAATAAAACTGCCGAACCAGTGCATTTTGGCACCGGTATGGTAAAGCGGCGGGATACACAAAAAATTGTCTTCACGGGTCTGGTTGTGGTGACGATTTTCGGCATAACAGGCATAT
>JASFSK010000310.1:0-6075 GCA_050114455.1 Desulfobacterales bacterium
CGAGTCGGGTGTGGCCACAGTCGAAGATATTGACAAAGGAATGCGGCTGGGTTTCGGCAGACCGATGGGGCCCTTTGAAACCGCTGATATGGCTGGACTTGACATCGGCTACAATGCCATGACAGCAGTTTATAATGAAACCCGGGATGAAAAATTTCATCCCCCCATGCTGCTGCAAAGAAAAGTAAAGCTCGGGCAACTGGGTCGTAAAACCGGTGTCGGCTGGTATCGCTATGATGAAAGCGGGAAAAAATTAGGACCGGCAGATTAACTCTTTTGCCGCTTGCAAAATCCAGGTCTTAACCGCAGACGTCCGCAGACATTTCATCGCCAAAAAAGCCTGTTGGTCCTTGAACGGTCTGTGTCTGTCCGCGTCTGTCGAACGAACAAAGTGAGTGAGCTGTTCATTCATAAAAACGCCATCATTTAAAAAAGGAGGATTAACCATGAGACGGAAAGCTATTTTTATTATTCTGCTGGCATTTGTGATAGGCATCGGTATGGTTGTGACGGATAATTTGCAAGCAGCCGAAAAGGTTATCAAATGGCGGGTTCAATCTCACTGGCCGGCGGCGAGCAGTTCCTATAAGGCCAGCTTGATGGTGCTTGCAGACAAGCTCAAAGAGCGCACCAATGGCCGCTTGATTTTAGAGCCGTTTGCAGCCGGTTCGCTGGTCCCTGCCAAGGAGATATTCAATGCCGTCAAGCGAGGTATGATTCAAATGGGAACCATTTCTCCGGCTTATGTGCGCGATCAGCTTGAAGTGGCGGGCATTGCGGCCGGCCTTCCTTTTGCTTTTAAAAACGTTTGGGAGTGCGCCTATTATCATAAGTGGCTGGGATTTGAAAATATAATCCAGGCTGAAGCCGCCAAACACGGAGTTTACTATTCCACCGATAAAGTCTACCCCACCGAACTCGTATTAAAAAAGCCCGTCAAGAGTTTTAACGATTTCAAAGGATTGAAGTTGCGGTCCTCTGGGGTTCTCCAGGTTTTTTTGACTTCAATCGGAGCGGCAGCCTCATATCTTCCCGGACCGGAAGTTTATCCTTCCTTGGCCTCCGGGGTCATCGACGGCGCTCACTGGGGAGCATCCCAGGGGGCCTATAGCATGAAATTGTATGATGTCTGTAAATATCACCTGCTGCCCGGCCTGAATATTGCGGGTACGGACGCTTGGGTGGTTAACCAAAAGGCCATCGATAAACTCCCCGAGGATATCCAGTCCATATTTTACAACGCCCTGGAGGAACATTTCTGGAAGCGAACCAATCAATATATTTATTTGGAAGCCATCACCCTTGCCAAGGCGGTCAAAGAAAAAGAGGTGGAGGTCGTCACACTGCCGCCGGCCGATCAGAAAAAAATCACCGAAATCGCCATGCAAATGTGGGACAAGGAGGGTGCCAAGGGATCCGATGCCGCTGAAGCACTAAAAATACTAAAGGACTTTTTGAAATCGTTAGGGCACCTCTAATCCAAACAAAAGGATGATCCATGAACTTTCTCAAAACGCTCATGTCCATCATCGATAGAATCAACGACCGGGTGGGAAGCCTCCTTTCTTACTTCTTGTTCTTTTTCTTTATACTTCTTTTGATGGAAGTCATATTAAGATATTTTTTTAATTCTCCCACCGTATGGGCCAACGAACTGGCCCAAATGCTCTTCGGGGCATACGCGATTCTGGCAGGTGGCTATATCATGCGCACCGGCGGGCATGTCAACGTGGACATCCTCTATTCCCGCCTTTCGAAGAAGTCCAGGGCAGTTTTAGACATTTTAACGTCTTTGTTATTTTTTTTGTTCTGCACCATGCTTCTGGTTTACGGCGGCTCGCTGGCCTGGGACTCCCTGTCACGGTTCGAGCACTCCCAATCTGCCTGGAATCCCCCCCTTTACCCGGCCAAGCTAATGATTCCCCTGGCCGCTGTTTTGCTGCTGCTGCAGGGGCTTGTCAAACTCATCCGGGATATTCTCCTCTTATTCGACATCGACACCGATTCACGCCAGGAAACCCGGAAAGGAGAGACGCTATGAGTATCGAATTGTTAAGTATACTCTTTTTTGGGTCTCTGCTTTTGTTTTTGGTCCTCGGTCTGCCCCTCGCTTTCGTTCTGGGTGGGGTATCCATGATCTTTATTTACTTTACCTGGGGGCCGGAAGCATTTTACATGGTGGCCGCCCAAACCTGGGGCGCCATGAACAAATTCACCCTGGTGGCCGTGCCGCTGTTTATTTTCATGGCCATGATTCTGGAACGATCCGGTGTGGCGAAAAGCCTTTATGAGATGATGTACTTGTGGTTCGGACCGGTGGCCGGTGGACTGGCCATAGGTACCGTGGTCATCTGCGCCATTTTTTCGGCCATGTGCGGCATCAGCGGCGCGGCGGTGGTGAGTATGGGAACCATCGCCCTGCCTTCCATGCTTGAACGTAATTATGACAAGGAGTTGGCCCTGGGCTGCATAAACTCCGGCGGTGGCTGGGGAATTCTGATTCCGCCCAGCGTCATAATGATCCTGTATGCTTTGATTTCAGGAGAATCTGTGGGCCGGCTGTTTGCGGGCGGGGTGTTCCCCGGCCTGCTCCTGCTGATCCTCGTTTCCAGCTATATTGCCATCCGGTGTTTTTTTCAGCCACGCCTCGGTCCTGCCCTCCCCCGCCGGGAACGCGGAGACTGGAAGCGCAAGATCACCGCGCTCAAAGCCGTCATCTTACCCATCGTTATCGTAATGATGGTTTTGGGATCTATCATCGGCGGTGTGACGACACCCACAGAGGCGGCCGCCATGGGTGTCTTGGGAGCCATTATCTCATCTTTGGTTTACCGGCAATTCAGCTGGAGCATGATCAAGGATGCCGCCATACGGACCTTGAGGTTGACCGGCATGGTTATGTGGATTCTCTTCGGTGCGTATTGTTTCAGTGCCGCCTATCATGGGATGGGAGCCAATCAACTGATCGAGAACCTGATGCAGCATATCCCCGGCGGCCCCTGGGGTACCATCATTTTCATCCAGCTTATCATTTTCCTGCTGGCCATGGTACTGGACCCGGCCGGCATCATGATGATTACCGTGCCGGTTTTTTTACCGATTGTCAAAGCCCACGGCTTTGATCCTCTCTGGTTTGGCATCCTCTTTGTCATCAACATGGAAATCGGCTACATGACGCCACCGTTCGGTTTCAACCTGTTTTACTTGAAAGGAATCGTGCCACCCGGAATCACAATGGGAGATATCTACCGATCGGTCATACCCTATACCCTGGTGGAATCAACCGGGTTGGCATTGGTCATGATTTTTCCTCAAATTGCCCTTTGGCTGCCCAATCAGCTTTTATAGGGTAGTGTTGGGTTTCGTGTTAGGCAATGCCACCGGCAAAAGGTAGGTTGGGTTGAGTGCAACGAAACCCAACAAAACTTGGAATAGTCTCAACCCAACCGGCAAAATCTAACATGACGCTGGAAACAAAAAACCGAAAGTATTTTCTGTGCAAATAAAAACCGACCAGTTTGTCGAAGCCGCCAAAGAAGCCCTGACGGATCAGTATACCAGGGGCTTTCTGGATGGCATGTACATTAAAGTCAAGGAACGGCTTAAATCCATGCAGACCTTTCCGGACCCTGCAGCCGCCCGGAAATTGGGAGCTGCCATTAGAGCCGAATCGGTTGCACGGTTGCCGGAACTTCTGGAAGAATTTGAAGACAAGGCAACCGCAAATGGCGCCACCATTGTCTGGGCCCGCGACGCTGACGAAGCCAATAAATTCATCACAGAGCTTGCGATGGACAAGGGCATACCCTATGTCACCAAAGGCAAATCCATGGTGTCAGAAGAAATCGCCCTCAATGATGCGCTCATTAAAAAGGGAATTGATGTTTTCGAAACCGATCTGGGCGAATTTATCATCCAGCAGCTTAACCGGACACCCTTTCATATCGTCGGACCGGCAATCAACATCCCGGTAGAAGAAATCCGTGATATTTTCCTGAAAAATAAGATCATCCAAACACCCACCCTGGATCCTGTCGCACTGGGGTATGGCGCCCGCCTGTTTTTGCGCCATAAATTTCAGCAGCTCGAAATGGGAATCACCGGTGTAAATTTTGCCGTTGCGGAAACCGGAACGATTATCAACATAGAAAATGAGGGCAATATCCGCTTCAACAAATCATCACCCCGAGTCCAGGTGTCCATCATGAGCCTGGAAAAAGTCGTGCCGACCATGGAAGATGCCATCCATCTCCTGCGGCTTTTGTGCCGCAGCTGCACGGGACAAAAGCTTGGGGCTTACGTGACGATGGACAGCGGCCCCAAAGCAGATGATGAAATCGACGGACCTGAGGAACTCTACATCGTCATTGTCGACAATGGACGTTCCGATTTTTATGCCGATCAGAAAGCCCGTGAAGTGTTGCGCTGCATCCGCTGCGGCGCATGTCTGGGGTCCTGTCCGGTATATACGAAAGTCGGTGGTTATCCTTACGGCTGGGCCTATTCGGGACCCATCGGCCAGCTTTTGAACCCCTTGCTGCTGGGATTCGATAAAACCGGGGATCTGTACCGGGCGTCCACCCTCTGCGGCAGCTGCAAAAATGTCTGCCCGGTCGGCATCGACCACCCCGATCTGTTCCTGTATTTCCGATCGCTCGATGCAGCAAAAAATTCACAATTTAAGGCCGGCGTGCGTCCCCGGACGGAGCTCGCTTTTTATGCCATTTGGAGCTGGATCACCAATCGAGCCTGGTGCTGGAATTTAACATTGAAATTATCCCGTCCTTTGATCAATCGCTGTACTCAGAACAGCCTGACGGCACGATGGATCGGTCCGGTAAATCAGTGGCTCACGGCCCGGGATTTCCCCAGATTGCCTAAAAAAACTTTCCGTCAATATGCAAAGGCTGAACTAAAATCTAGTTTGAAGATTTCTAAACATAAAAGATGAATTTAGCCAGAGAAGAAATTCTGACAAAATTGAAAACCGCGCCGAGAAAGCAGGCATCACCTCGGCCGGCAACACCTGCCTTAAATGAAGTAGCCCTCAAGGGAGAAGAACTGGTTGCAAAATTTATCCAGGAGGTTACGGCTCAAACCGACACGGTTCATCGAGCAAAGAATAAACACGGCATTCTTTCCAGGCTAGCAGCTATTTTTAAAAAGAAAAGGATTAGCACGATCATGGCGTCAAATGATGATGTCGTGAGAACCCTAGATTTAGCAGCTTGGGGAAAAAAAAATAGCATTAAAGTAAAAACCGCTTTGGACTTCAAAGATCGGGATCCGTATGTCAATGCCGTTTTCGACGAGGCGGAAGCTGGCATTACCGGAATTGATTTTGCCGTAGCCGAATCCGGCACCCTTGGATTGATCCATAACAAAGAACAGCCCCGACTGATTTCTCTGGCTCCGATCCACCATATTGCGATAGTGCCTCTGGACAGGCTGGTCCCAGTTTACGAAAATATTACTGATAACCTTTACATTAAAAATAAAAACGCTCCCACCCATGTCACGTTTATCAGTGGCCCCAGCAGGAGCAGCGATATTAAGGCCACGCCTTTCAAGGGCATGCATGGGCCGAAAAGGCTTGAAATCATCTTGATCGGATAAATATCTGCTTTTGGGGCAATCGTTTGATCATCCTTTGTTATACCCAATAGAAAATGAAATACCAATTAATTCTACAATTCGATGCAGCAAACATTGAAGGCTTCGATCAATTGATCGAGATCGAAAAAGACTTGAAAGTGCACTCGGCAATTTACATGAAGTTGATGGTCATGATTTTGGTTCTGGAGAAATGAACAATTTTATACATACCAATGATCCAGATTCGGCATTTGAACTGATAAAAAATAATATGGAAAATTCGGTAATCCCTAAGTTGAAAGTAGGCTATAGAAAGTTGGATCGAAAAGAGTATCAGGTGATTTGGCCTGAGAACTTTCAAGGTGGATTTGATTATTTAGGTATAACCAACCGCTTTCACTCTGACCGGCTGTATCGTGCGGTTTTTCACAATTTTCGGTTCTCGAAAAAGTTTGCCATAAACCTGCTTGAGGTTTAAAC
>JASFSK010000311.1:0-6068 GCA_050114455.1 Desulfobacterales bacterium
AAGGAAAGTAATTGTAAATCTGACATATTTTCTCCTTAGAAAAGAAAGATTTCACTAAAAGAATAATTTTCTGGTCAGGCAGAGGTGAATCCACAGATTTCGCAGATTACACGGATTGCATGAAACAGCTTAAGGGCGATGCGAAATCTGCCCGGGTATCATTCCCCGCAGCTTGCGGCGATAAAACGAATTTTACATTTATTGATACTCCGCGGCTTGCCGCGGGGAGATTCATTATTGGTCATTATGATTTATTTCGTGCGTGTGATTTGATCGCAACAAACAGCAACTCTCAGAGCGAATTTATCTGGAACCGGTCGCGTATCAAAGTCATGACGCAGACGGCAAACACCCAATAAGAATAAAATGTCTGTGTTTTTCCGTGCGAAGCTGCGGCCAATAATACAAAGGTCACCGTCGCCAGGGTGGCGGTTCCCGCCTTTTTTTATGCTTTTTCGATTTTTTGTTTTGTTTATCAGCACTTTTGTGAGAGTTCATCTTTTCTTCCAAATCGAGGAAGAATGTCCCCGCCGGAGGCTTTTGAGCCGGGACCTTCTGTTTGGCACCCTTCGCCGTATCCGGCTTTTCCTTTGGCAGCGGTGGTCCGCTAAAGCAGCCGGGCGGTATAAAATCGACCAAAAAAAGGGCGTCGCCGGCCGAAAAAAAGATGGCTCCCCGGTCGTGACACTGCTGAACCTTGACTGTCAACAAGACCGGTGTTCGATCGATACGCCGTCCGATACGTTGGGCCATCATTGGATCGGCGGACAGAACGACCCGGTCATGACCGGTGGGATTTATGCCTTTGGCGGCTACATGGGGATACGCTTTTTGGCGCACACAATGATACAACAGCTTGGGAGGGTCTGCAGCATAGGTATGGGTGGGCAGATGCTGTCTGTCGCTTGCCCGGATGGTATTCCCGACAATTTCAAACAATGGATCCGGTAGACTGATCAAAATTTCATCCAGATGAGCGCGGCGGACATATGACAAGCCTTCCTCTTCGGACAGGGCTTTCAATAGATCCTTGACCTTAATATACCCCTCTTTGTCGGTCACCAATCCGAATTCGTCAGGGCGCCGGGCCAGAATATAGTCCAACAGCTTTGCCAGTCGTTTGGGTGATTTTTTTTGAGACATGATGTTTTAGAATTCGGAATTGGGAATGGGAAATTCGGAATTGTTCTAATTGATAGATTCTTTCTTAATTTCCGGTGTTCCCAATTTCCAGAATTGGTATTCTTGCTTCTATAAAATGCTTTGGTCCATGAGCCTTTTTCCTGGCTTGACCCTGAAAATACTATCTGATAGTTTGTCATCCAATTATAAATGTCAACCTGTTTTCTAAAAGAAAGGAGTTGAAAACTATGGACCTTACAAACTCCCAATCCTTGTATGAGCAAGCCTTGAAAATAATTCCCGGAGGGGTCAACAGCCCGGTGAGGGCCTGCAAGTCGGTGGGCGCCGACCCCTTGTTTATCGACCGCGGCGAGGGCTGTTTTATTTATGATGCGGACGGCAACAAATACATCGACTATATCGGCTCCTGGGGTCCTCTGATTCTGGGACACCGACATCCGGCAGTCATCGATGCCGTCAAGGCTGTGCTGGAACGAGGGACGAGCTTCGGAGCTCCCACGGATTTAGAGATTCAGCTGGCCGAGATGGTTATCGATGCGGTGGCATCGGTGGAAGTGGTGCGCATGGTAAACTCGGGCACCGAGGCGACCATGAGTGCCATTCGTCTGGCGCGGGGGGCCACCGGGCGGGATCTGGTTGTAAAATTTGACGGCTGCTACCACGGCCATGCCGACACCCTTTTGGTGGCGGCCGGCTCTGGGGTCGCCACCCTGGGGATTCCCGGAAGTCCCGGAGTGCCCGAAGCCGTGGCCCAAGCCACCATTTCACTACCGTTTAATGATGTCGGGGCCTTGGAAAAAGTAATGGCGGAAAAGGGCGATAAGGTCGCTTGCATTATCGTTGAGCCGGTGGCCGGCAACATGGGGCTGGTTGTCCCCGAGAACGGATTTCTGAAATCCTTGCGGGAGTTGACGGAGGCCCACGGCGCTGTCCTGATATTCGATGAGGTTATGACCGGCTTTCGGGTGGCCTACGGCGGGGCCCAATCCTTGTACGGCATTACACCGGATCTGAGCGTTTTTGGCAAGGTCATCGGCGGTGGTCTGCCAGTGGCTGCTTACGGCGGCAAACAGGAGATCATGTCGCAGATTGCGCCCCAGGGTTCGGTGTATCAGGCCGGAACATTATCCGGAAATCCCATCGCAATGGCCGCCGGTATCGCTACTCTCAAACAGCTCCAAAAACCCGGCGTTTATGAAACCTTAAACGATAGGGCAAAACGGCTGATCACCGGCCTCGGCAATGCGGCCCAAAAGGCCGGTGTTGCAGCCAGGGTAGGGCACGTCGGCTCCATGCTCGGGATGTTTTTCACGGATCAAAATGTAGCCAATTTCGAAGATGCCAAGACCTGTGATCTCGATTTTTTTGCCAGCTTTTATCAGGGAATGCGGCAGCAAGGCATATACATAGCGCCTTCCCAGTTTGAAGTGCTCTTTCTTTCCACAGCCCACGATGATGAGCACATCGATGCCACCATCGAGGCGGCCGAGAAGGTATTTGACAAGCTCGGGGAGAAGAGCTGAAGGCGGAAAAGATGGAAGATGAGACGTTAGAAAAGTGAGAAGGTAAAAAAATAGAAGGTGAGAAGATAAGATGGTGAGGGGGTTAGGAATACGGCCGTTTTTCAGGCTGGCAGCTGGGCTGAGCACTGATTCCCATTTTTACCGACGACATGTTGCCAGAAAAACTTTATAAAGGCTATGCTTATGATCCTGGACATGGATAAAAATCGAATTCCCGAGGCCGTCCGGACGATTCATTTAATTGCCGTGTGCGGAACAGGCATGGGGGCGCTGGCATGCATGCTGCGGGACCTTGGGTTTGAAGTCACCGGATCCGATCAGAGAATGTATCCTCCCATGAGCGATTTTTTGGTGAAAAAAGGCATTCGAATCATGGATGGATTCAGGACGGAGAACCTGTCGCATGCTCCGGATCTGATCATTGTCGGCAACGCCGTTGTCAGAGAGAACCCGGAAGCCCAAGAACTACACCGCATGGGGCTGAACTTTTGTTCCATGCCCCAGGCACTGAACCGGTTCGTGGCCGGTGGCAAAAAGACGCTTTTGGTCAGCGGAACCCACGGTAAAACGACGACATCCTCCATCCTCGCCTGGATTCTGCATGAAGCCGGCCTGGATCCGTCTTTCATGATCGGAGGAATTCTAAAAAATTTTGACAGCAACTATCGCCTGGGAGAGGGCTCCTATTTTGTGGTGGAAGGCGATGAATACGATACGGCGTTTTTTGACAAGGGGCCCAAATTTTTACACTTTAACCCTCAGGCCACGGTATTGACCAGTGTCGAGTTTGATCATGCCGACATTTTTCACGATCTGGATCACGTTAAACGCACGTTTAAGGGTTTTGTCTCTGGTCTCGATGCATCCAGCTTACTGCTCGCTTATGATGGCGATAAAAACATCACCGGGCTTGTCGAAAATGCCAATTGCCGGCTTGAAAACTACGGCCACAGCAAAACCTCTGCCTGGCGTCTGGGACCGATTTCTTTTGAATCGCCCTGGACCATTTTTGAAATCCTAAAGAACAATCAATCGTTGGGCGTTTTTAAAACGAGAATTTTCGGCGAACACAACCTGCTCAATGCCCTGGCCGTCACAGGCGTGGCAGACCATCTGAACATTCCTCCGGAGATCATTGCCAATGCCCTAAAAACCTTTGAAGGGATAAAGCGGCGGCAGGAAATTCGAGGTGAAAAACGGCAGATTACGGTCATCGATGATTTTGCTCATCACCCGACGGCTGTGCGGGAGACCGTACGGGCCGTAAAGTCGGTTCATACCAGCGGCCGTTTGATTGCCGTGTTTGAGCCCAGGACAAACACGAGTATGCGCAGCGTATTTCAAAAAGAATACCTGCAATCTTTTGAAATGGCGGATCTCATTTGCATCAGGCAGCCACCCCTGCTGAAAAAAATTCCGGAGGGCCAACGATTTTCTTCTATCCAACTGGTCGACGATTTGAAACGTCGAGGTAAAAAGGCCAACTATTTTCCGGATACCGACGCTATCATCGAATTTCTGGTAGCCAAAGCCAGGCCCCGGGATCTTATCCTCATCATGTCCAACGGTGGCTTTGACAACATTCATGAGCGGCTGTTGGAAAGCCTTTGACGGTCGCGGGCAGGTGTGGATCATGACTTGAAATCATAGGAATCAGATATCCTTTTACAGGTTCCGCATTCCAAGGTTCAAGGATTGTTTGATTGAATTACTCAATCCCAACCTTGAAAAATTCAGCAATTGGTATTATTATAAAATTCATTTCAAATAGTTACATGGATTGTCTTTACTTATTTTCATTTTGAAATTTAGTAATGGTGGCAGAAATTAACGTTCGCATCACGGGAGGATCTTTTGAATAGACGAGTTGTGGTAACCGGTGTGGGGCTTGTATCCCCCTTGGGAATCGGGGTCGAGGAAACCTGGCAACCGCTCTGTGCCGGTAAATCCGGGGTAGAAGAAATCACTCGATTTGATACATCTAAATTTCAAACCAAAATTGCAGCGGAAGTCAAAGGATTTAAGGCCGAAGATTTCATGCCCAAAAAAGATGCCAGGCGAACCGAGCGATTCATTGCCTTCTCCGTTGCAGCCACCCGCATGGCGATGGAAGATTCCGGGCTGGTCATTGACGAATCCAACGCCCACAGAGTCGGTGTGCTCACCGGCTGCGGCCTGGGAGGTCTTTCGATTCTGGAAGACACCTGCGTCAAATTAAAGCGTGAGGGCCCCAGGCGGGTAAGCCCGTTTTTTATCCCCATGATGATCGGCAACATGGCGCCCGGCATGATTTCCATTCAGTTTGGCGCTAAGGGACCGAATGCCTCTGTTGCCACTGCCTGTGCAGCCGGTGCCCACGCCGTGGGAGATTCATTTAAAATAATTCTCCACGGCCAGGCCGATGCCATGATCACGGGTGGTGTGGAATCGGTAATCAATCCCACCTGCATTGCCGGATTTAATTCCATGAAAGCCCTTTCCATCCGCAACGATGCGCCGCACGAGGCATCCCGACCGTTCGATCGCGACCGGGACGGATTTGTCGTGGGTGAAGGCAGCGGTATATTGATAATTGAAGCTCTGGATCATGCCCTTGAACGCGGTGCGCGAATTTATGCCGAGATAAGCGGCTATGGCATGAGCAGTGACGGATATCATATGACCGCCCCGCCGCCCGACGGCAGCGGCGCGGTAAACTGTATGATATCAGCGCTGGAAGATGCCGGTTACTCCCATGACAAAATCGACTACATCAATGCCCATGGCACCTCGACCCCGCTCAATGATCTTTCTGAAACCCGGGCAATCAAATCAGTCTTCAAAGAGCATGCATATAAGATGGCGATCAGCTCCACCAAATCCATGACCGGGCATCTGCTCGGCGGCGCCGGGGGCATCGAGACGGTCTTTACGGCAATGGCCATTCACAATGGCATTCTACCGCCGACCATTAACCACAACCAGCCGGACGAAGAATGTGACCTGGATTATGTGCCCAATGTGATGCGCAAGGCCAATATCGAGCATGCCATGACCAATTCATTTGGATTTGGCGGCACCAACGCCAGCCTGATCCTGTCACGATACCGGAATTGAAAGGACCGGACTTTATACGAATACCATCAAATTGTTATTAAATATTATTCAAGCTTCTCATCATTTTTCATACAAAATTCAGGTATTGTACTAACACAGTAATAGTCGGCGCCTGCAGGCTTTTGTCATTGTGTGAGACATCATAAAATTTAATGTCGATTTTACACATGAAATGCACTAGGGTCGACCACCGTGCCATTCATATCTTTGCGAACGCCATGAACTGAAGCCGGCGGGCACGGTGTCCCGCCCTACGGATTTCCAAAGTTTTTGCTACGATCAGACTGGAGGCATGCGGCCAGCGGC
>JASFSK010000312.1:0-6059 GCA_050114455.1 Desulfobacterales bacterium
CCCGGACCAAAACCAGGTAACAGACAATCGTCATCAGGGCCAGCAAGGCTAAACCGATGTAGTTGAGAAAATCCCCTTTTGTCAGTAAGGATAGCCACCCCCACCCATGAGGTGAATGGGTAATTTCCAGATATTCACCAACACCTTTGCCCCAAATTGTGGGGATAATCGACAATTCGACATAGGGGGACAGAATACCGGTCAAATATATCACGTAAGTTGCCAAAAGTATGAAAATGCCTACCCATACGCCGATAATCAATAAGTTGGCATAGATAATTTGTTCCCGCGAAGGTTGGAGGCCTTCTTTATTTTGAGTGGCCATAGCATACAACTCCATAATGTTATCGTTTTCCGGTTATCCTAAAAAACCAAGCCCCAATCCTTTATCAATGGCCTTCAGTCCGGCAAAAAACAAAACGATAATAACCATATATCGAATCATTTTGGGCTTGGCAACGGCGAGAATCTTGACCCCAATTAAGGATCCCAGCATCAAACCAACGATGGAGGGAACGCCAATCAGGGGAATGACACACCCCCTGTTCATATATATCCAGGCCGCGGATGTATCCGTGATGGACAATAAAAACTTGCTGGTTGCAACCGACACCTTCAAGGGAACGCCCATCAGAAGGTTGAGTACCGGTACGTTCGCCCACCCCGCACCCAGCCCGAACATGCCGGCCAGCAGACCGACCAGAATGAACATGAACAGGCCCAGCAGGGTTCGATGGGTCTTCCACTTGACGCTTTCCCGCGCACCGTCGTCCCAATATGCCCCTCCCAGTCCCAAGGCCAGGCCGATGGCATCCTGCTTGTTCACCACCGGCTTCTCGGTGTTCTTTGAAGCCACCAACAGGATGGCAATGCCCACGATAGTCACCCCCAAACAGGTCTGGATGATATTGGGATCTAAAGCAGAGAGATATAGCCCCAGCATGGCCCCCAGAATGGAAAAGGCGGATGCAATCAAAGCCACCGGCAGGGCAAGTTTGAGGTTGGCCAGGTTGCGCCGCAGCAGTCCCGGGCCCGCAGCCAGTGCACCGGCAAGAGCCACCATGAGGCCGACACCTCGGACGAAATCAATATGAAAAGGAAAAAATCCGCTGACCAGAGGCACATAGAGCACGCCGCCGCCCACGCCTGCCAAGACGGCCACGATTCCGAGGACCAAACAGAAGAAGAATAATACAATGGGCCAGAACCACCAGGGTTTTCCAGCGGAGCCGGCTGCGGCCTGTTCTGCGGCAGAGGCCGCCAAGGGGTAGCTCAAAACGAAAACGAATAGCGATAAAATCCACCAACCTGCTGTACGTACTCCTTGGTTTAACATTTAATCAGCCTCTCAAAAAAATGTTTACAAATGAAACTTTATAATATATATGAATTCTATAAAACAATATATTTGAACAGTCAACAATAATTATGTATTAAAATGAAACTATATAATCTATTAATTGTCGATGATGAACAGCGGTTTGCTGATATGTTGGCCAGAAGGCTGAAGCTGAGAGGATGCAATTGTGAGGTATGTTACAGCGGGAGAGACGCGCTTGAGATCCTGGAACTGAAAAATTTTCACCTCATTTTATTGGACCTCCACTTGCCGGACATTTATGGTACCGAAGTCCTGACCCGAATCAGAAACAGTGATGAAAAGACACCCGTTATTATCGTAACCGGGCATGGGACTGAAAAAGATCGGCGGGAATGTATTCAGCAAGGTGCTTATGCGTTTATGCACAAACCGGTGGGCATTGATGCATTAATGACCATTTTGGCTGAGATCGGGGAGATGTCAGCATGATTGGAAGATTCCGTAAATTGTTAGGTTTGTTAGGGCCGGAATTTTATTACCAAACCAGTGAACACTTGAATCCTTACTTCACATTTCCAGATTATCGCAAGATATGGGGGATCGGTATCGTATTATTGGCGGTTACCGCTCTGCTGCCCTTAATGGTTGTTACTCTTATTTATTACCAACTTATTGAAAAATCCGTTGATTCTGAGCTCATTTTGCGCACCGAACGGATGGCATCCAATGCCAGAAGGGCGGTAACCTTCTTTCTGGAAGAACGATTGGATGCCCTGCGATTCACCGTAAATGAAATAGACTATGACCAGCTGACAACCCCCGATCATCTCGCGGAGCTTTTAAGGAATCTTAAATTAGGATTCGGCGGATTAACGGATCTTAGCGTGATTTCTCATTCGGGCATTCAAGTTGCCTATGCCGGGCCTTTTAAACTTGAGGGCAAAAACTACAGCAATCAGGCCTGGTTTGTTGAGTGCCAAAAATACAATTTTTACGTCAGTGAAATATTTCGCGGGTATCGCGACCTTCCCCATATCATTATTGCTGTCAAATCATTCCGGCCCGACGGCACTCATTTCATCTTGCGCGCCACGCTGGAAACGGAACGATTGATACAAACGCTGACTTCCTATGAAACCGGCGAACATGCGGATATTATCTTAGTTAGCCGGGCCGGCATCATACAAACCCCTTCTAAATATTACGGAGAAATATTTGAGAAAATCGCCCTGCCGGTGCCAGATTATTCACTAAGGACGCAAACATTGATGGCTGCCGATCCTCAAGGGCGACCCATCATCACAGGTTATGCCTTTATATCCACCCAGATTGCAGACACCCCTTTTATCCTTCTGGTGATCAAACAAAAGGCCAAAATGCTTGACGTTTGGCTGGAGTTGCGCTCCAAGATCAACTGGTTCGTCGGGTTTGCCATTATGGTCATCATCATTGTTGTCGCCATCACCTGCACCTTCATGGTCAATAAACTTTACAGGGCGGATAAGGCAAAGGCCGAGGCCATGGCGGCGATGGAACAAAACAACCAACTGGCTTCAATCGGTCAACTGGCGGCCGGCGTGGCCCATGAGATCAACAATCCTTTGGCATTAATCAACGAGACCGCAGGATATGTGAAAGATCTGTTTGTTATCAAGAAACAATACAGCAAAGATGATGAGTTACTCGAAAACATAGATTATATTCTGGAGGCCGTCGAAAGGTGTGGCACGATTACCAGACAACTACTCGGGTTTGCCCGTAAATTTGACGTCAAAATTCAAATGGTCAACCTAAAGGAGGTTATTTCGGATGTACTCGTTTTTCACAACAAAGAGGCGGAGTATCGAAATATAAACGTTTTTGTGGACATTCCGAAGGATATTTCCGAAATAGAAACCGATCGTGGCAAGCTTCAGCAAGTGCTTTTGAATCTGGTTAACAACGCCTTCCAAGCGGTGGACGACGGCTGTAATCTCGACATTACTGCGTCGTCCGAAGAAGCTAATAGGGTGAGTATTACCATCAGCGACAACGGATGCGGCATGCCAGAGGAGAATCTGACTAAAATATTCGAACCCTTTTTCACTACCAAAGAAAGGGGCAAGGGGACCGGGCTAGGACTTACCATTACTTATGGTCTGGTCAAAAAGCTTCATGGAGACATATCGGTAGAAAGCAGGGAGAATGAAGGCACGACATTTGTCATTACACTTCCTATCCACCTTCAGGAGGAAATGAGCAAGGATGAAAATTCTTTTGGTAGATGATGAAAAAAAATTCGCCATGATGCTGTCCAAACGGCTGGCATTGCGGGGAATCGAGGTTGACTATGTACACACGGCGGAAGAGGCCGTGGCAAAGATCGAGAGTAACAATTACGATGTGGCCATTCTGGATGTTAAAATGCCAGGGATCGGGGGGATTGAATTAGAAAGGAAGCTAAAGGCAATGGTTCCGGGGATGAAATGTATCTTTCTGACCGGTCATGGGTCCGAGGCCGACTTCACAGCCGGATCGGCTAAGGCTGCTTATTATCTCGCCAAACCGTTACAAATTGATGAGCTGGTAGAAATTCTGCACGAGCTGGCGGAATAGATCATCCGCTTGCAGACAACCCGCTGATTAACCTTTGAAATGACAGATAAGGCCAAAATTTTTTAATCAATGCTATCTTGGGAAATATCAAAGGAGACGTCATGAACAGCGCAATTGAATTTCAAAATAATGAGGACCTGGTGTTTTTCGGCAAAGTCAATGCCAGCATTTCACATGAACTTAAAAATATTTTGGCAATAATTTCAGAAGCCGCCGGTCTTTTAAATGATCTGACAGAAATGGCGGGCAGGGGCGGCAATTTCGAGCTGGATATGATTCAGACCTGCAGCAAAGATATTGTTGAAGAAATTCAGCGGGGCTTCGCTACCATTAAACAAATGAATATTTTTTCCCATAGCGTCGACGATCCCTTAAAAAGAGTGAATCTCAGCGAAGTCCTTGATCTGATCATTCATCTGGCCGGGTTTTTAAGTTTCGCCAGTAAGGTTCGATTCGAACCCCCGGAAGAAGTCTCACCAATCGTTCTCACCTGCCCGTGGCGACTCCAAAACTTGATATATCAAGCGCTTGTCTATGCATTTGAATCGGTTGGACCGGACGGAGAGATTCAGGTTTTACTGCATCCCCAAAAGGACGGCAGCGTCCGAATCACTTTTTCGAACCTCGGAACAAAAAGCGCCCGAACATTTCCAGTTGACCAAACAAGACAAATCGCAGCGTCTATCGGCGCTGAGATAAGCATGACCGGCGAGTCCCACGTGCTGGATATCCTGGTGCCTCAGTATGTCGAGATCCTGCGTTAGAATTATTCGCAACTCTCAAGCTGCGACTGGGCCATGAAATGAAAACTTTATTAACCTGGAAACTTTACTGAGGCAACAATCACCTTTATTGTAAGAATGGAGGACGTCATGAGCAGTCAAAACAAAATAAAGCTTCTTTTGGTTGATGACGAGGTTAAATTTCTAAAGTCGATCGCTGAACGGCTTGCGCTGAAGGATTTTGATGTTATTACGGCGTCAAACGGTGAAGATGCTATAACGTCGGCTGAAAAAGAACTTTTTGATGTAGCCGTGGTCGATTTTCAAATGCCGGGAATGGATGGTGCCCAGGTGCTGAAGGCATTGAAAGATAAACACAAGTATCTTGAGATAATAATGCTGACCGGCCATGCCACAGTTAATTCAGCTGTGGAGTGCACAAAATTGGGTGCGTTTAAATATCTGGAGAAACCTTATGCTTTTGAAAAACTCGTTGAGGCCATTACGGCGGCATACGAGGCAAGACTAAAAAAGAAATTCGAGCATAACCAAAAGCGGATCGAAGAGATTCAGAAACTGTCGATAAGTTCATCGCCCCTGGGGTTGTTAAGAGCCTTGGCCCAGCTGGATGACAAAGAAAAATAAATATCTGTCATGTTTTCTCTCCGGGCACTACTTCGATCTCCCGCTCGGGTTTTTGTCTTCGGGTTCTCCTTATTTGAATGATGGTTTAAATGCCTTCAACAGATTTCTCTGTATAGGCGTTATTGAATAAAAATGCTGTATTTCCTTGAATCTATCAAATCTTTCGCAATATTCGTAAACAAATCAGAAGACTGATACTCCGGATACGCGATTATGCTTCATTTTTAAACATAAATTGAGAAACAACCAAATATCAAATATACCCAGAATGTTTCAGATAGTTTTTGGATACATGAAACACACAATGGAATCAATCGGTATTTAATTTTTATTAAGCTCAAGCATCATCGATGCAACTTAAATATTCAATTAGCGTGACTGTTTGTATAATGCATCTGCTCATCCATATAACCTTGGGATCAAAATGTTAAGATTTGTTGAACAAATCTAAAACGCCCGGCCGTTGTGAATTTCCCCTGGCCAATCTATATTTTGCTGAAAGTGTATATTGCGTGCCTAAATCGAATCTTTTGAACCATTTGAAATTATTGTGTATTTGTTCATGGAACACACAATCACTCCGCACATTTTTAGATTAATTCGCAAATTTCCTGGGTGGCCTGAATTTCGTATGCAGTTTATGGACGGATTTTGAGATGGGATTAAAATATATGCGCCGGCTAAAAACGATTGCTCCGTTCAAGATAACTTTTGGGTATCTTACACTTTAAGTAACTGGTATTATTGAAGATATATAGCAGCAAACTGCAATTTGG
>JASFSK010000313.1:0-6042 GCA_050114455.1 Desulfobacterales bacterium
GCAGGTAGTTTGTGGAAACCGGTATGAGCCTGCCCGTATTCTCATCGGTGACGAAAAATTTCCGACTTCCAACGATACCGTCAAACAGCTTGCGATACGGCACCTGCGGCAATAGACTTTTGATATGCTGTTCACAGGTAAGGATATTGATGCAACTGGCATCTTTTTTCATCGGATTAGCGGCCAACAATGAGCGAACGGTCATAAAAATGTCTCCCCTGGATCCTTCGAGTCTGGTGGCGAACCGGTTATGCGCATCTAAAAATCAGAAAAGTATGAGCAAAAATGGTACCAACCGGCAAACCGGAACAGGCTATTTTAGAGGGGCTGGATCAACAAGTTGTTAACATTGCAGAATTTGGATTGCTGAAGTTACGGTACGGCAGGTTGGAAGTGCCTGTGAAATGAGGACTATGAAGTGGTTTTCACAACTTTATTGCAGTCCTTACACATGCTCATTACATGGTCTCACGAACCAGCCGACGCAGGGTCACGGCCGCATTGGCTGCACCATTCAGATCGATTGGTAGAGATGTTTTTGTGCCTGTGTTCTGAAGCATGTCATGCATGTGCTGGCATAAACGGTCAGGCCGAAGATCGTTATCATTTAATATCGTCATCGGCAAAAACTCTTTTATTTTATTGGCCCGCATCGGCTGCTCCCGTTGCCGCGAATAGGGATAAACCAACGCGGGCACTCTGGTAACCAGCAGGTTCATACAGGTGTTGTAGCCGGCCAGGCTCACCGACAAATCGGCGGCATACAGGTAGTCCAGAAAGCGCTGGGTGTATCGCCGGATGCTCAAACGTGCCGATCTGCGGGCGGACAGCAGCTCAAATTCTTCATCTTCCATAAAAGGCCCGGCAAAAGCTTCAAGTCGAACCGGCAGGTGATGTCCGAGTAATTCGCAGGCATCAAGAACGCATGTTAGAAGCTTATGGCCGGACCGGCCGCCGCCTGCGCTGGCCACGATCAATTTTTGCCCGTCCGAAATCGCCAATTCCTTCCGCAGGCTTCTACCCTTGGCGGGATCCGACTGCTGGGCAATAAAGCCCGTGTAAAATACCGCAATGGAGATGTCGTCCATTCTGGAGAAAGTTTCCTCCAGACGCAGTAGAGCAGGGTCGGCGTGTATCAGCAAGGCATCAAAGTGTTGGTTGAGCTTCTGCAAAACCCTTTCTTCATAGGCCAAAGGGTCTTTTTTTTCCACTAAAATATCCCGCAGGCTGCAAACCGTCTTGACGCGTCCGAATCTGTCTTTGCGAATGTCTGCCAGCAGCGGCTCCAGTTCAAAACCGAATATGGACCGGCCGAATGGAAATAGCTCGACAATAAACACATCCGGCTTTAGATCTGCCATCAGGGAATAAATCGATGCTTTGCGCTCATGCTGGACCTCTTCGACACTTTGGCCTGGATCACCCGCAATCAACCGGGTAAATTTTTCATCCATATACAACACCGGAAGGCGCAGGAGTCGAACATGATCCGGCAGATCGATGTCGACCCGCTGTCCACCGACAATCAGGGTCACCTCATGATCGGTCAGGGCTCGCGCAAATTCCAGACTGCGCACCAAATGTCCCATGCCCCAGACGTATTGACAATAAATAACGATTTTCATTTTATTAAAGCGCCTCAAGGTGCCTGAAATGAATCAATTCTAAATTTTTGCGCCTGAGCAACGCCTTTAAAAGAACATCAATAAATTCAAGCGCCGCATCATTCATCCGTTGGTGATGAATCATGATGCCACACCATTCCGATGCTACCGCCTGCTGGAGCTCATCGAGCAAATTATTCCAGCCTGCAACAGGATCTCGTTCCTTGCGGGTATGAAGATCGACATTCACGCAAAAATCAGGTAAATCCTCTGGCGTTTCCGGCCGACCGCCACAGGTGCGTGAAACGGCCGCATAGCCGAGTTCCCTCAGAGACTTGAGGGCCATGAGACTGCATCGATTCCAGGGAGGGGTAAACACAGGATAAAATGTCTGTCCCATAATGTCCTCAAGGCGCCGTCTGCCTTGCAAGAGATCTCGTTTGATTTCCGATTGGTTGCGGGAAAGGCCGAACTCCTGCTTTTTGCCAGCCCTTTCATGATTGACATGTCGCCAGCCGTGCTGGTGCCAGCACCACAGCGAAGAATCCCTATCTCCCAAATTTTTGAAATACTGCCAGCGGCTGCCGGTCAGCCAGGCCGGAACCATGGCCAAGCAAAGGGGAACCCGATGGCGTTGAAAAATATCCATTAACCTGGCAATTTTTCTCCCGGGCACGGCCACATCGTCCGCTCGAAAAAAAATGCGGCCGTAGCTGTTGTTCCAAATTCGTTCCGATGCTCGGTTGACACAATGACCCGTCCGATCGACAAGATCCGGAGGTAGATGGTGCCAAATGGAAGAAATCTCGTTTTGCATGCATTTAGCCTTTACGGTGGCAGAATAACGTTCCGCTATCGGCAGTTTTGCAATGCCACTAAAGACAGGCAAATGGTATTCCGGCGATTTTTTGGTCGTACAGTTCGGCGCGTTCATCATTGTTGATGACCAATCCGAACCGGCAGTTGTGATCCTTAACAAAATCTTTCAGTGACCGCAGCTGTTTCGGAGGTACGGCCTGGGTATATTTTATTTCAATCGGAATAAGGCCAAAATCACCTTCCAGGACCAGGTCGACTTCAGCTCCGGCGCCTGTGCGATAGTAATAGTAGTCGAATCCGGCGCCGATTGCATTGAGACCGCGGATAATTTCCTCGGTCACCAATCCCTCCCAGGAGCGTCCCATTACCGGATGGGTTGCCAAAAGATCCAAATCCGGAATACGCAGAAGGTAATGCAGCAGGCCGCTGTCACGAAAATATCCTTTGGGATGTTTTACGATGCGTTTGAGTGTATTTTTTGTGTAGGCGGGAATGGTGCGCCATAGAAAGGTGCCGTCAGCGATGTCAAAATAATCCCGAACCGTCGGCTGGGATACGCCGAGTGATCTTGCCACATCAGAATAGTTAATGACATTCCCGGAGATCCCTGCCAGGATCTGCACAAATAGCCTAAATCTGTTCTCGTTCAGGCCCGGAAACAGTCTTGCCACGTCCCGATACAGATAGGTGTCGATATATTGGTTCATCCATGTTGAATGAAACCGTTTGTTTTTTTTCAGCCAAGGCTCCGGATATCCGCCTTTAAACCAGAACTCATGCACATCTCGTACACTCCCAAGAGGTTTGAGCTCATCGATAAAATCCGGAACATCGACCCTGTCATCCAGGAATCGGAAAAATGGCGGTGTCAATTCCCTGCTGACTTCAGAGAAAGAAAACGGAGCCATCTGGATTATGCCGATACGTCCGGCCAGACTTTCTGAAATGGAACGAACCAGATTGGGGGAGCTGGAACCGGTGAGGACGAATCGGCCGGTACGCTTCCGATCCCTATCAATCGCCACGCGCAAGGCCGGAAACAACTCCGCATTCAGTTGCGCCTCATCGATCGCAATTTTGTCGTGATTCAGGCGGAAAAATAGATCCGGGTCCTGAGACAAGCTCTGAAAATCGCTCTGCTTTTCAAGATCATATACTTTCCAGCCTTTGGGGAGTGTTTGAAGAAGCGTCGTCTTTCCACACTGCCGGGAGCCAATCAGGGCGACGCAGGGGAAGAAGGAAAGATATTCCTTTAGAAGATTTTCATATTGCCGGTTCATTGATTGTAATTTAAAACACATGCTTTGAAAATGCAAGGTAAAAATAAGCGTTGATCAATTCCCGAATTGCCTAATTAAGACGCCGCAGTAACGCTTTGCCAACCAACTCTGTTATTTGAACTAAACATCAATTTATCAGAATATGCTATTTTTCAGGGCGGATTAGGTAAAAAGCCTTCGCGACGGTATAACCCATATATTCGGCTCGTCGATTTTTCGGAGAATATCCCTCTGATTTCCAGCAGCATGGTATGTGGATGGCCCCTAGATGGGGTCTGGGTCACCTTTGCGGATGGCCGCTGATGTTTCAATCCATTTTGCCGTATTGGCGGCACCATCCAGATTGATATCGATGCGAGACCGAGTCGATCGATGAATCCATCGATCCATGATTTCGGCAAGACGGCCTGGCCGAAGGTCATCATCATCCAGCACCCTTATCACGCCCATGGCAGCCAGACGCTCGGCACGCAATCGTTGTTCACGGTTTCGGCTAAATGGCCATACCAGGGCGGGTACACCGCTGGCTAAAATATTCATGGTTGTATTGTATCCTCCCATGCTGACGGACAGATCGGCTGCTGCCAGGTAGGAGAGAAAATCACCCGTGAAACGCGACACCTGCACATTTCTCCCGGCATGGCTTTTCATAAGGTTATATGCCCCCTGATCCAGATAAGGACCGGCGAAAACCTGCAAATGGCAGGCGTTGTGACGTTCCAGTCGAGAAAATGCCCGGATGACGGCATCCAGAAGGGGTGCCCCCACACTGCCGCCGCCTGCGCTGGCAACAATCAGAAATCCTTTCTCGCCCAGATGCAATTGCTTCCGGATCGCCGCGCCGCCATCCGGTGACGGTTTGGCAGCGATGTAGCCGGTGTAGTGCAATGAAATGGCAATTTCATCAAAATGATCGAAAGTCCGGCCGAGTTCAATCAGTTTGGGATCGGCATGGACTAAAACCGCATCAAAATATTGGTTGAGCGTCTGTACCGCTCTGGATTCGTGTTTATCGCGATCCTCTTTTTCAACCAGAATATCCCGCACGCTGCAAACCACCGTGCAGCGAAAGCGTCTGTCCTCGGCCAGAGCCTGCAGGATCGGGTCGAGCTCAAAGCGAAAGGCTTTGCGACCAAAAGGATAAAGTTCGACCAAAAACACATCCGGCTTGATCTCATCAAATAGGGCAAACAGCCGTCTTTTCCGCTCTTCTTTGATCTGATCTATACTGGAATTTTTTCCGGTGCTGAAAAGTCCCTTGAACTCCTGGTTCATTTGAAGGTCCGGCAGGCGAACCTCAACGACATGCTTTGGCAGGCGGGTATCGACAGGCGGTCCACCGCTAACCAGAAAAACCTCATGATCGGACAGTGCCCGGCTGATTTCGAGGCTGCGCATAAAATGGCCGATGCCGAGAACATGCTGGCAGTATTGAATTATCTTCATATTTCAACTCTTTCCATCCTGCTCAAAAAGCCTGGCGATGCAAAAATCCCGAAGGCAGTAAGCCTGAATCGTAAGAGAACAGGAAGCGGCCATCGGCTCTCAAAAGCGGCTTCGCTGCCGGTAGTTGTAAAAGCAATTTAATAATCGGTATGTTCTTTTTCGTCTGCTTCAAAAGGATAAATGAAACGTTGTATTTGTTGAGGTATTCGAAAAAATTTTCGGGATTGTCTCGACTGGAAAAATATTCATGGGTCAACTCGCTTCCATACACGTCGATGCGAGAATCCATGACCGGAAGAATTTTGGGGGATAGATGATGTTGAAGAAATGCACCATCAGAATAGTCGTTGAAAATAGTGCCCGCAAAACCCTGTTTCGCCATAAATTCAACGCTTTCAAACGGAAGATGCTCGCCAAATCCCCAGTCGATCCTGCGATGGGTTGCTTTATCTAAGGGAAACCCGTAAACCAGGGTCGACGCCAGAATAAAAGCAAATAGCGCCGCCTCCAGCAAGGGGCGGCGTTTGACCAGAAACGGCTTGGCGTGAGTGTCGGCAACCGCCAACCAGGCGCGTACCGTGATGGGAAAACCCAAAATGCCGATGAACGAGACGAAACGAATGGCTTGAGCGGTTATCACCGTAGCCAGTAGGGCCAAGACCGCATCCACTAGCGGTCGTCGTTTGACGTTTAAAGCCAGCCCCAGCCACATCATGATAAATATCGAAATTACCACATCGCTGCCGTAAGCACGACGCATATACTTGCCCGTTAAAGGGCTACCCCATTCATAGATAAACTGTTTGATATAGTCGCTGGCCAGACTCAGGGTCAGCGAAAATTCCAGCAGACGCAGGCCATGGGGATTGACCAGGCTGGCGGCCAGGCAGGCG
>JASFSK010000314.1:0-6028 GCA_050114455.1 Desulfobacterales bacterium
AGACTAAGAAACCTCAGAAAAAAAAGAGCCCGGCCGAAAAAGGTCGGGCTTTTTTTTTATGCAGACCCAACTAGATTTTTAGTGGCCTTATTTTACCTAAAAGTGACGAAACCTGCCCTATTTGACTTTTTCTAAAAGCACCCTATGTGCACCCCATAAATAAAAAAGGATTTGGCATCTTTGCCAAATCCTTGATATTACTGGTGCCGAGGGACAGAATCGAACTGCCGACACGGGGATTTTCAGTCCCCTGCTCTACCGACTGAGCTACCTCGGCGCTTTGGCATTTAAACGTGATTGTGGTTCAAATTTAAGAATCCTTCTTCTATTAAACGCCTGAATTTTTGTCAACAAATTTTTTTTGGTCCCATGTCACCAAAGAGATATTGAACAATAGCACAGGCAGCGAGGGTCGCAGTCTCGGCCCTCAAAATGCGGGGGCCTAAACCGGCCACGAAAAACCCACTGTCTGTGGCCATTTCAACTTCCCGTCGGGCAAATCCGCCCTCAGGACCCATCATCAGCAAAATTCGTTTAAGTGGATGGTGTTTATCTGTCTCAATGGTATTGAGCAGAGAAATGGATTCCTTTTCCCAGAAAACGATGCTCAGATCGCAGGTCTTGCCAACTTCCAGAACCTCCTCAAAAGAATGGGCAGCGCCAATTTCAGGCAGATCGATTCGTCGGCACTGCTTGAGGGCTTCGGCGGCGATTCGATGCCAACGCCGCCTTCGACCTGCAAGTCGGCTTGCATCGGGTTTTGCAATCGCACGCCGGCAAAAAAAAGGGATAAACCCGCTGACGCCCAGCTCAGTGAGTCTCCGCAAAAGCTCATCCATCTTTTTATCTTTTAAAAAAGCCTGGGCCACCACGATTTGAACTTTGGATCCTGTCGCTGCCTGTACCCTGCTGCGTATCTCAACCTTGACTTCAGCGCCGGACAGGTCTTTGATTACAGCTTCATATTCATAACCGGTGCCGTCAAAAAGCTTGATGGCGGCACTCGGCTTTAACCTCAGCACGTTTTTAATATGATGGGCTTCTGAATTCTCGATTGCCACGACAGAACCAGGCGTCACAGATGAATGAATATAAAAATGCCGCATTTTTTTAGCCAAAGCGCGTTTTTAAATTTGCAGTTGCCGATTGTCAGCACTATTATTTTTAGCCTGGGCACTAAGTGTTGAAATGAAATTAAATCTCCAGCTTATTTAATTGAAACACTCATTCTAGGCTATATCCAATTATGATATTCTGCAAATGGTTTTTCTTGAAATGGCATTTAGGGATTATTTCCACCGAAACCAATACAAAACTAGGCGGTCGTGATATCTCGGTCGTGATATCTTCCATAATTGAATGTCATTCATAGAACCATCTTGACACGATTTAGGCCCTATGATAATTTTCCCAAAGATTATAGGAATTTGTATATATCTTAATCAGCTCAGTGTAAATCCCTGTCCGAATGGTAGCGACCATGACCGAAAGAAAAGTCCCTAAAGAAAAAAATGTCCCGGAAGATCTTTTCGATGATGAGCCCATCATCGATCTCGTAGACGAGGTCAAAATTGAAACCGATAGGCAGTTAAATCTATCATCCTCCAAAAGCAAAGGCCGTAGTTATTCTGGAGCCGATAAAAGCCCCGTATCCGGCGGTAATGAAGATAAGATCATTTTCGAGGAGAATACGAATACATCGATGCCCCATGGCTCTCTGACAAAGAGGAACCGTCAAGATGCCGAAAGGGGAGACCGGATCGCCATGACCGATAGAGCGGGGTCTGAATCTCATGGTGATGAGGAACTTTTCATCATGGATGACAGTCGGGGTGCTGCGGACGGTCAATCAGCGGCGATTATCCATGATGATGCCATTGAGATGGCTGGAGATGATTTCCGGGATCAATTTGATCAGAACAACGAACTTGACTACGAAATAGAAGATGAAGAGATTGATTTTTTCCCCGACGATGATGATCATATCAGGGACGATGATATCATTCCAATGCCTTCCGAACTAACCCAAACATTCGACCAAGATGGCGATGTTAAAAACAGGCTGCCCGACATCGATAATTTGCATGGTACCAATGAAAAAATCAAGCCCTTGGCAGAATCGCAGGACAACGAGTTCGATTCGTTAGACGACATCATTGAAATCACTGAATTTGATCAGCACTTTCCAGAAATTGACGAAGAAAGCCTTGAGAATGCCGATTTTTTGAATACATCGGACCTGAAGGATGAGGATTTTCTCGAGCTTTTCGACATTGGGGATGAAGATTCAGAGGCAGAAGAAGATATGAAAGCGCTCGGTGCCTCTAAGGAAGAAGTTGAAGCGGCTGAAACAAGTCGGTTTTTTGACGACCCGTTGGTAGAAAACCTCGAGATTGGCAACGACATCACGCAGGCCGACGAAAAATTTTCCGAAATGGATCCGGATTTAGCTGTGACAGCAGCTTCTTTTACGTCGGCAGGAAATTTTGATCGACCCGACCCACAGTTCTCACATGTATCCAACAACGAAATCGAACCTGGCATGCCAAAAAAATCGTCGACACCCAATGCGGAAGACCTTCCCACGGTCTCCACCGAGCAAATCGACCAGGCCATCGAACGCATCATCAACGAAAAATTAGCCGGTCGGATTGAGCATATCATTTATGAAATTATCGAAAAAACGGTTAAAAAAGAAATTGACAAGCTAAAAGAATCCCTCCTCAATGACAGCTTTCCTGAAGACGATCTATAATTCAGGTTCAGCGGTTTAGGGTTCAAGGTTCAAGGTTACGAAATGCTAACATCGGGATTCAAGTATCCGGTATCCAGCAGCGAGTATCCATTGATTGCAACCTTTGAAATTTGAACACGGAACCTGAAACGATCAACGCTGCAAGTCGTTTGATGGCACCCTGCCATAGTAGCGTTTTCGCCTAAATCCCGTAATAGAAAAAGCGCTGGTAAATTAAGAGTGATTCATCTATAATCCCCTTTTTATTTTTCCAATAAAAGCTTTGCATTTAGTACGAAAGGGCACAAAAAAAAATATGAGATATGCGCCACTGTACCGATAAATTTTCTACACTTGGTAGCCGTGCCATAAAATCAATTGTAAATCTATCGATGGCGATATGAATAGCCGAAACGGACACGAAGGAGCAGAACACAGATGAGTCTCAAACAATTTGATAAGAGCTATGAACCCCATGAGGTCGAAAAGCGCTGGTATGAGTTCTGGGAAAACGAGCAGCTGTTTGCCGCCGAAGAGCAAAGCCCCCAGAAAAGCTATGCCATCGTCATCCCGCCCCCAAATGTGACGGGAGTTCTTCACATGGGCCATGCCCTGAACAACACCATGCAGGATATTTTATGCCGCTACCGGCGATTACAAGGGGACAATGTCCTGTGGATGCCGGGCACGGATCATGCCGGTATTGCGACCCAAAACGTGGTTGAAAAAAATCTGGCTCAGCAAGGAACCGATCGCCATCAACTGGGCCGGGAAAAGTTTATTGAGGCTGTCTGGCAGTGGCGGGAAAAATACGGCAGCGCCATCATCAATCAGCTCAAACGTCTGGGAGCATCCTGCGACTGGAAGCGGGAAAGGTTCACCATGGATGAAGGGCTTTCCCGCGCGGTGCGCAAGGTGTTCGTTCAGCTTTACGAAGAGGGCCTGATTTACCGTGGCAATTACATTATCAACTGGTGCCACCGCTGTCACACGGCACTGGCGGATCTTGAAGTCGAGCATGAGGAGCACGACGGCCATCTCTACCACATTCTCTATCCCTACCCGAATGGGTCCGGCGGCATTGTCGTGGCAACCACACGGCCGGAAACCATGTTGGGCGACACGGCCGTTGCGGTACATCCCGACGATAAGCGCTACCTGAATATCGAGGCTGAATCGGTGATCCTGCCGTTGATGAATAGGGAAATTCCTATCATCAAAGATACCTATGTCGACATGTCATTTGGCACCGGGGGCTTGAAAGTCACACCAGCCCATGATCCCAATGACTTCGAAATTGGCACCCGCCATAATCTTGATAGCGTGAAAGTCATCAGCGACGACGGCAACATGACCGAGCTGGCCGGGATGTTCGAAGGGCTCGATCGCTTTGAGTGCCGCGAGGCAGTTGTCAAGGAACTGGAAAAACAGGGCAAGCTGGTTAAGGTCGAAGCCTATCAACACAGCGTCGGACACTGTTATCGGTGCAAAACCGTTGTGGAGCCGAACCTCTCAAAACAGTGGTTTGTAAGCGTGAAACCCCTGGCAGAAAAAGCCATCGCCGCAGTTGAATCCGGCAAAACCAAAATTATTCCCGAAATGTGGACCAATACCTATTATGACTGGATGAACAATATCCGGGACTGGTGCGTCTCCCGCCAGATCTGGTGGGGTCACCAGATCCCGGCCTGGACATGTGAAGGCTGCAACACAGTGGTGGTAGCGATGGAAACACCGCAAACCTGCCCGGATTGCAATGGGGATAAGCTTGTACAGGAAACCGACGTGCTGGACACCTGGTTCAGCTCGGCGTTGTGGCCGTTTTCGACCATGGGATGGCCGGATCAAACACCACTGCTGAAAACCTTCTATCCGACGTCCGTGCTCGTTACCGGATTTGATATTCTGTTTTTCTGGGTCGCCCGCATGATGATGATGGGTATCCATTTTATGGATGATATACCATTTGAAGACGTTTACGTCCACGCCCTCGTCAGAGATGAAGACGGCAAGAAAATGAGCAAATCAAAAGGCAACGTGATCGACCCCCTCGACGTTATCGAGCGCTACGGGACGGATGCCTTCCGCTTCACCCTGGCCGCTTTTGCCGCCCAGGGACGGGATATCAAGATGTCTGAACGGCGTGTTGACGGCTATCGGCATTTTATCAACAAGCTTTGGAATGCCGCCCGATTTTCCCTGATGCATCTTGACAGTGGTTATGAGGATTTAAATCTGCGAAACCTGTCCTTGCCGGACCAATGGATTTTCTCACGCCTGGACCGGGTAACCAAAGAAGTGGCCGATGCCCTGGATGATTATCGTTTCAATGAGGCCGCCGGGACCCTCTACAATTTCGTGTGGCACGAATTCTGCGATTGGTACCTTGAAGCCATTAAACCAGCCCTCTACGACAAGGAAGGCCACCAGGCGAAAGAAACCACCCGGGCCGCGCTATGGCGGGTTCTGCGCGACACCCTTGTATTGCTGCATCCCTTTATCCCATTTGTTACAGAAGAAATCTGGCATCACATACCTGGAACAAACGGTTCAATAATGAAAGCCGAATATCCCGTGCAGCGGACCGATGCAGCCGAAACGGCGCTGCTGCGGAATTCAGAATCAAAAATGGCTGCTTTGATGGATATCATCACCGGAGTTCGCAATGTGCGCGGAGAAATGAACATTTCACCAACCCAGATCTTGCAGGTTCTGATCCAATCCGAGGACGAAAACACCCGGGATATATTGGATGCCCATCAGGACCTGATTATCAATCTTGCCCGACTAGGCTCGTTGGAAATCCAAAATGCCGGTCAAAGACCCAAATCATCGGCAACGGCGGTCGTCAACAATGCCTCTATTTTTGTTTTGCTGGAAGGCGTCATAGATATCGCCAAAGAATCCAAACGGCTGGAAAAAGAAATCAAGAAACTGACCGCAGAGCTGGCGACAGTGTCCAATAAATTGAGCAATGAAGGGTTTTTGAGCAAAGCCCCGGCCGATGTTGTTGAAAAAGTGAAGGAAAAACAAGGCGTCTTGCTGGAAAAACAGCAGAAGATTCAAACCAATCTGGATCGGATCAAGGAGATGGGGAGCTGATCAGGACTTACCATCAGCGTCGGAGAAAGCATCCGCATACAGCATGGAAACCTTGTTGCGACCGCTGCGTTTTGAGCGATACATGGCCTCGTCGGCCCGCTGAATGAAAGTCGACAGCTCCTCCTTGGGATGGTATTCGGTGACCCCGATACTGATGGTGACCGTCACGACTTCTCCGTCCTTCGGAGTAAA
>JASFSK010000315.1:0-6024 GCA_050114455.1 Desulfobacterales bacterium
GTTCGTCTGAAGATATTGATTTTGTCCGGGCGAGAGCGGCTCTTGAGCGTTCGCTGGTTCGCATCAAGCTCTCCAGTGGCCAGATCTAAACCCCTCATTCGTTTTTCCGGTAATTTATTTTCGGCGGTGCACCAAATCGGAATATTGATTAACAAAGGGTAAACCAAATCAATGGTTTGCCCTTTTTCATGCTGCAGGATATTTCTGGGTCACGATGGCGTGAACCTCAACTTGGATTTCGTGTTGAATGGCATTGTGTCATTCAACCAAGGTAGACAGGTCCCGGATTATAGATGATCAACCACCAAAAAACAACGAAAAGCCACAGGCTAAACTAATGGGAAATCATATTGCTGTTGTCATCCTGGCCGCCGGATTGGGCACCCGCATGAAATCGGATAAGGCCAAGGTACTTCATGAAGTCGGCGGAAAAGCCATGATTCTACATGTGGTCGAGACCGCCCGCAAAGCAGTCGGTAACGACATCGTCGTCGTCGTCGGTCATCAGGCGCAAAAAGTTAGGGATATTTTATCCGAATCCGATGCTACTCCAATACAATATGCCTATCAGGAGCGGCAACTCGGGACAGCGCACGCTGTCGCGTGCGCTTTGCCGCACATTCCCGCACGTTGCGATGAAATTGTTATTCTATATGGGGATACACCACTGATTATGCCAGAAACCATAGCGGAGCTTGTCGAAGACCACTTAGCAGGTTCGCGCCATATTTCCCTTTTGGCCGTTGAGTTGAAGAATCCTTACGGGTATGGACGGGTTTTGCTGGATAATAAAAAACATGTATATGAAATAATTGAAGAAAAAGACGCTACCGACGAACAAAAAAAAATCGAGTTGGTGAACAGCGGTATTTATTGCGTCAATAAACAGTTTTTACAGGATGCCCTGCCAAAAATTCAATCGGACAACGCCCAGAAAGAATTGTACCTGACCGATATTATGGCGATCGGCTACCAAGAGAAAAAGAAAACCGGTGCCATGGTTGCTGCCGATTATCACCAAGTTTTGGGCGTCAACAGTACTCAGGATCTGGAGGCGGTCAGCAAGATCATGAAAAAGCGGATGCTTAATATTTCTTGACTTTTGGACATATTACAGATTATATTGAACTAAATTTACGATGAGGTAACTAAAGTGGACAATGATTTCGTGTTAAAGCAGTTTGGGGAAATAGAAAGTAAAGTTGAAAGATTGATTGAAAACTGTAGAGCCCAAGCAGCGGCCAATTCAGAACTAAAAACTAAATTAAATAGTTTAGAGGAGGAGATTCAAGGTAAGGTTGAGGCGGAAAAAGATTACGCTGAGGAAAAGGCCTTGATCCGATCAAAAATCGACGGTTTGCTGGCCAGACTTGATGATATTTCAGATCTCTAGTGATTGAGGCCGGCAAGGTTATAGGATGGGAAAGGTAAGTAACAATAGCTATTGGAACAGATTGTAACCATAGAGCTTTTTGGACAACCGCATACGTTTAGAGCTGATTCGGATGTTACCAAAGCAAAGGAAGTTGCTGATGTTTTGGTTAAAGAAGTGGCTAGGGTTGAAAGTCAGCAAATCGATCCATCATCAAATATTTCGAGACAACAAATCTTAATACTCGCTGCCCTGAATATCGCCAATGAAAACGTTGAGTTGAAAAAAAATCACTCTAAATTGCTGCAAGATGTTGCACAACGATCAATGAAATTGATTGGTGCCCTGGATGACAGTGTGCAGTGAATGGTAACATTTTTCTAAATGATATCGGATATATGCAAAACATAGCGCCAATATCTCTTTTCCTGTAGCCAATCCTTATCGACCGATCCGGTTGTTTCATTGGTTTATCCGGGACCCATTGCATAGGAGAAGGTTGTTATTTTGTAATTCAGAAATTTTGTCGCCCCTGCCATGCTCGTGATTGGAAGACATTCTTTGACCCAACAGCAATCATAACGGGAACCTTCCCTGGTTTCGGTGTGCATGTTCTGTTTTTCAGAAAAGCCTAAAGAAGCTAAACGGTGCCCACTTTGAACCCCAGGTTCAAAGACCTGACAACACGGCATTGTGGCAGGGGTTTTCCCTCTCCCGGATACCATCGGACGGCTGAGTTCACTTGGCTGTACTACCCTCATAGTTTGCCCATAGACACCTTATCCCCCAAGTAACGCGTCATTGCCTGACACTTACAATCTAAAGATCAAAGCCGTCACTCGGAACATTTGATAACCGGGGAGAGATATAATGAATGAATATGCTATCGTCATCGGCATTTTTTGCTTTTTTGCCGGTTTGCTGATTGCCTACTTGGTCCAGGGCAAAATAGCATCGCAAAAGATAAAGGAGGCAGAAGCAGAAGCTGCCCGCTGCATTGAAGACTCTGAAAAAAAAGCGGCAACCCGTCTAAAGGAAGCCGATTTGGAGGTAAAAGACAGACTTTTCAAACTAAAAAGTGAATTTGACGCTGAGACCAGTGAGACCCGCTCAGAATTAAAAAAAAGAGAATCCCGCCTGATTCAAAAAGAGGAAAATCTTGACCACAAAACCGAACAGTTGGAACGCCGGGACCGCGAGTTTGTTCGCAAAGAAAAGCATCTTAACAAAAGAGAGGGTAAGCTTGAGCGCAAAGAGCTTGAGTATAATGAACTGCTTGAGGAACAGAAAAGACAGTTAGAAAAAATATCCGGTCTAACCGTCGATCAGGCCAAGGAACTTCTGATCCGGGCAATGGAGAATGAGGCCCGTTATGAAGGCGCTAAGCTAATAAAGCGGATTGAAAATGAAACCAAAGAGCAGGCGGACAAAAAAGCGAAAAAGATTCTTGCCACCGCCATACAAAGATATGCCGGTGATTTTGTGGCGGAAAGAACGGTATCTGTTGTTCAATTGCCAAGCGATGAGATGAAAGGTAGAATTATTGGCCGCGAGGGACGAAACATTCGGGCACTTGAAGCCGCTACCGGTATCGATCTGATTATCGATGATACTCCCGAAGCAGTCATTCTTTCCGGGTTCAATCCGGTTCGTCGGGAGGTGGCACGGATTTCGTTGATGCGACTCATTTCTGATGGAAGGATTCATCCAGCGCGTATAGAGGATATCGTCAAAAAGGTAAGTAAGGAAGTTGATATTGCAGTTAAGGAGGCAGGGGAACAGGCCGCCTTCGACCTGGGTGTTCACGGTATCCACAATGAATTGATCAAATATATCGGTCAACTGAAATTTCGAACCAGCTATGCCCAAAATGTCCTCCAGCATTCCGTCGAAGTTGGCTTTCTATCCGGTATTATGGCTTCCGAACTAGGTCTGAATGTTAAGCTGGCCAGACGCATGGGTTTGTTGCACGATATAGGAAAGGCAGTTGATCATGAAGTCGAAGGCCCTCATGCACTTATTGGCTCCCGCCTTATGAAAAAATTTGGCGAATCTCCCCAAATTGTACATGCGGTTGCCGCCCATCATGAAGATGTACTGCCGAACTCTGTCTACGCATTGCTGGTGCAGGCTGCAGACGGGCTTTCAGGTGCAAGGCCCGGTGCTCGTAAGGAGCTCCTGGAAAACTATATTAAACGTTTGGAGGATCTGGAAAATATTGCGAATTCGTTTAAAGGCGTCGCAAATACCTATGCCATCCAGGCTGGTCGGGAACTGCGGGTTATTGTTGAAAGCAGTCAGATTTCGGATGAAGAATCCATTCTTCTCAGTCGGGATGTCGTTAAGAAGATCGAAGAATCGCTGACTTTTCCAGGTCAGATAAAGGTAACGGTCATCCGGGAGACAAGGGCAGTCAAGTATGCCAATAAATAAGTTTGCCGGTTAAATCTTTAGTTTATAAATTTTGTTGATTTTTGGGGGCCAACCGGTATAACCGGCTCAACAGGAAAATCCCAAAATGCCCAATATTTTTACAGAAATCCTCGACCAAAGAGGACTTGGTAGTTTCTAAGGGGTTAGATATTCATGCCGAACGTAATTGACGCTTTGAAAGAACGCGGATTCATAGAACAGACAACCCATGACAGAGAGTTACACGAGTATATCGATCGGGGCAACATCACCTGTTACATCGGTTTTGATCCAACAGCATCCAGTTTGCACATTGGAAGCCTGGTTCCAATTATGTCGTTGGCACATATGCAGCGGCACGGACATCGGCCCATTGCCCTGATTGGTGGGGGAACCGGTCTGATAGGCGATCCAAGCGGGAAAACCGAGATGCGTAAAATGCTGACCAGGGAAACCATAGAGGAAAATGCAATCGGTCTCAAAAATCAGCTTTCTCAATTTCTCGATTTCAGCGAAGACAAAGCGATGATGTTAAACAATGCGGAGTGGTTGACAAGGCTGGAATACATATCGTTTTTAAGGGACATTGGACGCCATTTTTCTGTTAATCGGATGATCAAAGCTGAAAGTTGTAAAATGCGACTTGATTCAGAGGAAGGTCTGAGCTTTATTGAATTCAACTACATGGTTCTGCAATCATATGATTTTTTAGAACTGTCCAAGCGTCATGACTGTAGGCTTCAAATGGGAGGAAGCGACCAGTGGGGCAATATTGTTTCGGGGATTGACTTGATCCGCAGAATGAATCAAAAATCAGCTTTTGGAATAACGTTTCCTTTGATTACAACAAGCAGCGGTGAAAAAATGGGAAAGAGTGCCAAGGGGGCTATCTGGCTGGATGCTTCCAAAACTTCTCCCTATGATTTTTATCAATATTGGGTAAATACCGATGACAGGGATGTCGCCAGGTTTCTCAAGCTTTTCACCTTTTTGCCTTTGGATGAAATTCAGAAAATCGACCAACTTCAAGGAGGTGATCTGAACGCCGCTAAGGCTGTACTTGCCTTTGAGACCACATTGCTGGCCCACGGTATGGAGGAGACGCTAAAAGCCTATCAGGCAGCCGCCAGCATGTTTGGCACTCGAGAAATTGCCGGGCATATATTGCCATCAAGCTCGATTCCAAGGGGCGGATCGGATGTCGACGACGTTAGTGTGCCCGAGTCGCACGTAGATGCGGAAAAGCTAAAAGCCGGGATTCCCGCTTTTAAGTTATTTCATACCGCGGGACTTGCATCCTCCGGGGGCGCTGCAAGAAGGCTGATTGAACAGGGCGGTGCTTACGTCAATGGACGGCGGATCGACACCTTCGATTTTTTGATCACTGATCGCGAAATGAACGATGCTAATGCCATTATTTTGAGATCAGGGAAAAAACGGTTTCACAAGATCAAAACACGTTAAAAAAACCGATGAATCGTGAAATATGAGTTGACAAAGCCCCGCTATCGGTGTAGTTTCCACGCTCTGTCTGACTACAGACTAAACTCGCTGGTGCAACAATCTGTTCAACCAATATTTCAAAAAAAATATTTTTTTTACTTGACAGCGTTAAAGAACAAATATATAAGTAACGTTTTGTGTCCATGTTTTCATCTCCAAAAATTGTTAATCTGATGAAAATAAAGCTTGACAAAAATCAAAATATAAGTATTATAGAAAAGCAATTTTGTTTAGTAATTACAGCATCCTGAAACGATGCATCCGCTATCACCAACTAGCGGACATTTGATCTTTGAAAACTAAATAGTGGAAGTGAATGAGTTGGGTCTTAGTTTATTAATGCTGTAAATTTTCAGCATTATGAAGTTCAATTGGAGAGTTTGATCCTGGCTCAGAATGAACGCTGGCGGCGTGCTTAACACATGCAAGTCGCACGAGAACGCTTCAGCTTGCTGAAGTCAGTAAAGTGGCGCACGGGTGAGTAACGCGTGGGTAATCTACCCTCGAATTGGGGATAACATCGCGAAAGCGATGCTAATACCGAATGACATCGTAAATATTTAGGTGTTTACGATCAAAGATGGCCTCTACATGTAAGCTATTGTTTGGGGATGAGCCCGCGTACCATTAGCTTGTTGGTAGGGTAATGGCCTACCAAGGCGACGATGGTTAGCTGGTCTGAGAGGATGATCAGCCACACTGGAACTGACACACGGTCCAGACTCCTACGGGAGGCA
>JASFSK010000316.1:0-6017 GCA_050114455.1 Desulfobacterales bacterium
GCATCTGCTCAGAAATGCCGAATATGACAATTCTAAAGGCCAATGTGGCTGCTGCCATGAACAAAACAAAACTTTCTTCCGGGGATTTGAATCTGCTGAACCAGTTTGCCACAGAAACCCATTCGGATTATTGTGCCGGCTGCACCAAAATCTGTGAATCGGCGGTCAACGGCCAGGTGCCCATCGGTGATGTCATGCGATGTCTTATGTACTATCGCAGCTATGGCGATCGCGCCCTTGCCATTGCCTTGTTCAATCAGATCCCTGAAAAGGTCCGGGCAAAAATAGCCAGCCTCGACTATTTGCTGGCGGAGCAGCGCTGCCCGCAGAAAATGGAAATTGGCAATCTGATGAAAGATGCTCTTGAGGAATTGTCACATAGCCAATAATGGCTCAATCGGATGACAAGAGCGGGTTGTAAGAAATACCATGCGCTTGCACTTTGATGGCGACACAAAATTCCAACGTTACTCGTTCTTTACTATGGCAAATCTATCGAGGAATCGAGAGATAGAGGTGGCGCATGTATGGTTTGAATGTTCTGCGCAGATTGACGTTATTCAACTATCTCGTCCTACTCGAAACATGCATTCCTACCAACCAGGCAACAGCCACCACCAAGTAGAGTTGGCCGACAACGGCTTCCAGCACCGAGAAAGCTTTGGCCACCTCAGTGACCGGCAGAATATCGCCGTAACCCAGTGTCGTAATCGTCACGAAGCTGTAATACCTAAATTCCATATGATTAACATTCGCCTGGCTAATGTCGATATTAAACGAGGCCGGATCGACCAGTTCCAAAAACGCATATAAATGTGCCCACATGAGCGCTGCCAGGAGATACAATAGTATGGCCGCATAAATGATCTCACGGCTTACCTTTTCAGACTTTAGAATAAAATCCAGGATGACTGCGATGACCACGGCCGTAAACAAAATGGTGGCGAACGTACCAATAACTGCTATCGTTTTGTTCGGATGGACATACTGTATCCACAGCGATGCAATCGCCACGGTTGCCAAAAACACCCCGACAATGGCATGCTTTTTTTTGCTGCTAATGGTATGCACCATGGATATGCCGATAGCCGTCAGGAAAATGCTCATAAGAATTTGGGCAGCTATAAATTGGCCCAAAATGGGCTGGAGAATAAAAAGCCCCATTATCAAGCTTAAAAGGATTAAAAATCTTTCCTTTGACCCCATTAGTATCTTTAAGGATGTCAGTCTTGGTAGCATTGAATATCACCTGTTGTTCTATGCTGTTTCGATTTTTCCAATTTATTACAATTAAAATTGCGGAAGTGTAAACCGGGTTAAGTTCGTATTCGACTTGGTATTTCATATTCAACTCTTCAATATTTTGCAAGGGCCCCGATTGTGTCTTCCGTGCCAACTGCCAATTTTCATGTATTAGTGGAATTTTCGAAAAAATGATAGTCGGCAGCCATGCAAAATATCATTCTAATGAAATAACAGTTGACAACAACCAAAGATTTACTGTAAGTGATTATGAGAATTATCTCTTAACTTCATCAATCTGATTTACACACATCCGGTAAACACAAGACGAAGCAAGACCCATTCTTTGGGGGGAAGGTTGGGGAAATGCGGTCTGTCTTAAATCATAAGCCGAGTTGCCAATAATGGTGGCTTGGCTTTTTTTTGGAGAAAGGAGGTATTAAATGAGAAACAAAACTTATACTATATTTACACTGACGGCGATTGCAATATCCCTTATATTTGGAGGATGCGGCGGCGGCGGAGGTGGAGGCGGTAGCGACGGAGGTGGAGGCGGTACAACATACAGCGGTGTCACCTCACAAGCGTTCATCGATGAAAACAATGCACAGGAAATAAGTGCGGGAGCGTTTGAAGCGGCTAATTCGGGTATGAGCACCATTCAATTGCCTGCGTCCTTTCAGCAGCAGCCGGGTGATTATGAGATCTTTCCCGGCTTCCTTGCACTGAAGCTGCCGATGGCTTTGAAAAACGCTATCGATTCTACGGAAGTGACGAATTCATCGGTCAGATCCTTTTCATCAGCGGTTGAGTCAGAATCAGGCACCATCGAGGGCAATTGTGGGGGGCAAGCGACTTATAGTTTCAAAACGAATGATTCAGCCGGAACGTTTAGCGGCAGCATGACATTTTTGTCTTATTGTGAGGACGGCGTCACAATATCCGGTCAGACAAATGTTGATGGCACGTTTGATACAGCTACCGATGAGCCATTAATTTTTACGATTACATTTGATAATCTCAAAACTGACTATATTGCCCTTGACGGTGAGATTTCAATCGATTTAACGATGGTACCGTATGTCGTTACAATGAACTACTACGGTACAGATAACCTTTCGGATAAAGTATACTGGATTAGGGATTATACACTAATTATTACCGAGATGGACGATAGCACGGAAGTGGAACTGACAGGCAGATTTTACCATCCGGATTACGGTTATGTTGTCCTGACGACACCGATTTTATTTGTTATTTACGAAGGTGACGATTTCCCTCTCGACGGATCTCTTGTCCTATCGGGAGCCAACGGTACCAAGGCCGAATTAAATGCCATCGACCACTTACATTGCGAATGCAAATCGGACTCAGATGGAGACGGTGCCTATGACTGGGAGTCAGGGGCGATGTTGTGGACCGATCTACATGAAACCGGTGGTGGCGGATCATCGTCTACAAAGATCGAATGGATCCAGGGGGGCACGCAAACAGTCATCACTTATCATTATAGCGGAGGTGTGCTTTCAGGAATGACATTCTATCGAGAATTTGAGGTAATCAGCGGCTCCGGAAATGTCCAAATTAAAGCGACACTGAAAGACAGCTCCAGCAGCACGGATGTCATTGACGAAATTGCAGATACATTTCAGGTGGTTGAAAGCAACGAATATGAGGCGTTGGTTCACGCAAACGTTGGTGGGCAGGGACTCTGCAGCCCCTTTGACACGGACAAAATGATTTTCAGCTCACCATCGGCTTCAACAACCAGCGAAATCACAATAATGCCTGAATTTAAGCAAAACCCTGCTACCGGTCAATATGATTGGTATTGCGTGAAAAATTACGCGATCGACAGCATAACGATAAATTAGAACAATAGGTATGCAATAATATGAAACCGTAGAGACACTCGAATGTGATCTTACAACCTGTAAACGTCTTTAGGTGGCGCGAATTATAGGCAAAGATCGATGATCACCTTAAAAGCCAAACTATGGCGACTTGGGAGTTAGCTGAATCTGCGGTCCTTGCTCAAAGTCAAAGCAAACAACAAATCGTTTTAGGAAGCTGCGACCCAAAAGACCGTCTATTCCCACACTTTTTTCCGGTATTGCAATCCCAGGTACATTCTGTTCTTCCATACCCAATACGGATATATGGGGATATACGATTTTTTGCCCCCAGGCGGTTTTACCGGCTGCCAGATTGAGATTGGTGACGTTGCCCAGGTTATCCTTCAATCCCAGCACCTCGACCATAACCGGCGTGAGGCTGACATAATTAGCGCCGGTGTCTACAATGAAATGCAATTCCTCTTTGCGGTTCACGATTGCGGTGACAATCACCAGGCCGCTGTCGTTCGATCGGGCCTTTTCGATCGCATACTCCCCAAGTTCCTTGCGGATTCCTCGTATTTTTTGGACCTGCTGATCCAGCAGGAAATTATGGTTGCCGGCCCGTCTTTTTCTGAACAAATTCAAGAAAGTCAGATTTAAATCCTCCCAGAATTCTTCATCTTTATTCAATCGCCACCAATCATTGTATTTTTTGATTTCCAGCTCCAGCGCGGCGCTTATTTCCTCAAGCTTTGCTTTTTCAATAGTAAGCATCCGGTTTGCCTGGTTTACAGATTCGTTAAACTGCGTAATCTCATTTTCAAGTTGCTTGAGCTGGCTGTTATAACGCTCCACCAAGACATTTCTCCGATCGATGAATTGGTTAGTAGATTTTTTAGCCAATTTTGCGTCATATTCTCCAATTTGCTCTTTGAGGTTTTTTAACGCTTTTTCATTCTCATCAATTTCCGATTTATTGCTTTTATTCGTGGCATTTGTGGTCTGGACCAGGGCATTGTATTTGTCAACCGCTGATTTGTATACATCTTGAGCTTTGGAGACAGGGTTTTGACGAAAATATCGTTCCATTATTTGCTCGTAATAATGAATGCGTCTTTCGATAAACTGCAAGTTTTCGGTGTCATTTTCTTTTTGGCCACCGATTGAAACGGAACTAAAAAACCAAAAGAAAATGATGACTGCCAATCCAATCTTCTTCGTGGTTGATCGTCGCATACTCTCTCGTGTGAAACTACAGAAAATTTAGCGCCTTTTGAGCAGTCCTGACTGATTGGTGGGAGCGGCTTTCCAGCCGCGATAAAAATGGGACTTTATCATTTAAAATCGCAGCTGAAAGCTGCTCCCACAGGCCAAAAATAAAAATCAACTCAAGGCTACAAGTTTCTTTTTTTGATCAGACTGGCTGACCTTTATCTGAAACCCGAAACCCTGAAAGTTAAACACCAAACACACAAAAAGTTATTGTATGACTATTGCAAAAGATGGATGGCGTGTCAATTGTCAGACAACCGATGATGGCATCATCTATGGTGGACATAAACTGGCGGGCGGGGCCTGGGACCTGAGCATGAGTGAAAAATCGATGATGCGAAAACATCTCGAACGCCTGGAGCGGCTTGGCAGAGTTAGGCAAGAAAACAGCATATATATGCTTAGTAATTGAGATGCAACGCTTTTTCTCCTTTCATATTGGCCCGTCGAAATACAGAAACTAGTCTATAGTGCAGAAAATTTAAAAAAGTTTTTATACCGGAGTTGCCCCAGAGCCGGTCTGAGAGGTCCTTGTGCACGATATACATGGTGTCGTCGAAATCCCAGAACACGATCGTTTTCCCCCTGGGTTTAAAATTGAGCAAGTCCTCTATATTGTGCAGATTGGCGACATGCAACATGAGATAGTCCGCCTGGGTTGCATTGATCTCCTCGTACAGCCTTTTCGTCAAGCTCTCGATATGCAAAAATGTCGATGAGGTCAGCCAGAACACCTGGCCGGTTGGTATGTCAGGGTAATTTTGGTTGACGTACTTGATGATGTCGCCCGAAATCGAGCTTAACAATACGTCTTTATCGCGGTTGCGGGCCCTGATATCGGCGATTATCTCGTCGGCCAGCCGCTTGTCTTCCTCGATGTCGCCCTGGGACTTGATTTCAATATTCAGCTTTTTTTTCAATCTCCCAATAACCTCATCATAGGCAGTAATTTCTCCGTCGGTAATTTTATAAAGTTCTGCAAATGTTTGACTGCCGATCGTGCCCAGGCTTCCATATAACCTGAGCATTCTCTTATCATGAAAGACGACGATCCTGCTGTCTTTTGAAAATTGAACGTCAAACTCTATAAAGGCATATTTGCTGTTTTCTTCGGCGGCCATAAGTGCCGTCCTCGTATTTTCCTTGTGCTCTTCCGAAGCGCCCCGATGCGCTCCTGCCGTGCACCTGTAGCCGTAGCGTTTTCGTTTGAAAATTCCCTCTTTGTGCAGGATGTCGTCGAGACTGGTGAGATAGGGCGGCAGGCTGCACCCGCTAACGATTGATACAAACGAGAATATCATGCTTGCCGCTATGACTCGGAATTTTCTACAAGGCTGATGCTGGCCAAAAATTGATGGCATTGCATTTTTCGCACGAATGTAAATGTTTTGGAGCTCATCAGATAACAACATACAATATGTCCCGAAATTGCGGAGGAAGGACCTGATTTTCCCCGGATTGAAAGAGGTTTTTGGGTCATCAATTTTAAAGGTTGAGCCGTTTTGATTTGGTCAAACTCACATTTACCCGGTCTGTAATACTTCAGTGGATTCTATCATTGATCTACTACAAACTTTAATGCTATCAGTATTCCACCCATGGTAAAGTTAACAATTCAATATATCGGCCAACCATCAATTCTGCAATAGCAAACGATTGACTTGC
>JASFSK010000317.1:0-6012 GCA_050114455.1 Desulfobacterales bacterium
GAGCGATGAGTAAGGGTTTTGAAAAACAATCCCCATTTTTTTTCGCAAATTCCGACGTTCGGCGCGACCCAGATTGAAAATATTGCGACCTTCAAAATACAGATCCCCCCCACTGGGTTCGATAAGCTTTAAAATCGTACGACCAATGGTGGATTTTCCGCAGCCAGACTCGCCGACCAACCCCACCGTTTCACCGGTTTGAATCTCAAAGGATACGTCGTCCACCGCCCGAACCACACCGCTATCGGTAGGATAATATTTCTTTAGATGTCGAGATTCAATACACAGACCCATCGATCCTCCAACTTATCGCCAATGACAGGCTACCTTGTGGCCGCCGTGTCGCTGACTTAAAACGGGCGATTCTTGATGACATTTTCCCTTGGCTATGGGGCAGCGTGGATGAAAGCGGCAGCCCGACGGAGGATTGATGAGGTTCGGCACCATTCCCGGAATCGTTGCCAAATCCTCACCACGGTTCCCGCGACCGGGAATGGAGTCCATCAAACCTTCCGTGTAAGGGTGCAGCGGTCGCTGAAAAATGTCATCTATCCCGGCCTCTTCGACAATCAATCCGGCATACATGATGGCGACCCGGTCACAAATTTCAGCCACCACACCCAAATCATGGCTAATCAGCATAACTGCCGTATGGGTTTTCTCCTTGAGGCCCAGCATCAGAGTTAATATCTGGGCCTGGATGGTCACATCCAAAGCTGTGGTGGGTTCATCTGCAATGAGCAATTCGGGCTGACACGAAAGGGCCATGGCGATCATCACGCGTTGGAGCTGACCGCCGCTTAATTGATGGGGATATTTTTGTAACAGTCTGTTGGGATTGGCCAATCTCACCAAAGAGAACATCTGGACAGCCCGCTGCCGGGCTTCATGCCGGTTCATGCCCTGGTGCAAGCGAATAATATGGCAAACCTGATGCCCGATGGTAAATACCGGGTTCAGCGAGGAAAGCGGATTTTGAAAAATCATGGCCATCCGACCGCCCCGGATGTCACGCAGCTGCTTGTTGTTCAGAGCAAGGACGTTTTCACCGTCGAGCAAAATCCGACCGGACACCACACGTCCCGGATCCGGGACCAGCCTGAGCAGCGAGCGGGCGGTCACCGATTTCCCGCACCCGGTTTCCCCGACAATTCCCAGAACCTCCTCACGGTGAACCTGCAGACTTATTCCATCGACAGCTTTGACGATTCCATTGTAGGTGTAGAAATAGGTTTTGAGATCTTTTATGTCTAACAACACTTTTTGCATCACATCCGGTATTTGATCTTCAGTCCACTGTCAAGGGCCCGAAAATATCGATTTTAATCCCTGATCTTGGGATCTAATATGTCTCTCAGACCGTCCCCTACCAGGTTAAAAGCCAGAACACTGATGAAAATAGCCAGTCCCGGAAATGTTACGGTCCACCAGTAGTCTAAAAAATAAACTCTGGCAGAGGTTATCATCAAGCCCCATTCAACGGTGGGAGGTTTGGCGCCGACGCCGATGAAGCTGAGGCTGGCTGCCAGCAGGATCGCATATCCCATGTCCATCGAAGCCTGAATAACGACTGGTGACAACACATTCGGCAATATGTGCCGATAGATAATCACCGGATGGCTGACCCCGATGGATCGGGCGGATTCCACATATAGTTCTTCTTTTACGGTCAAGACCTGGGCCCGAATCAGGCGCACGTACCAGGGAAACCACGAAGCGGAGATTGCGATCATGGCATTAATAATGGAGGCCCCCAATGCCGCTGCAATCGCCAATGGCAGCAGCATGGGAGGAAATGCCAGAAACATGTCGGTCAGGCGCATAATGATTTCATCGATCTTGCCGCCGAAAAAGCCGGCGATCAGTCCCAACGGGACACCGATAGCCAGGGAAAACAGGATAACCGTCAGGCCTATTTTTAGCGACATGCCGGCCCCGAACACCACCCGGGTAAAAATATCACGGCCCAGCGCATCGGTGCCAAAGAGGTGTTGCAAACTTGGCGGTTTCAGCTTATGGGCGAAATTGATGCCGTGCTTGGCATCCTGTGGGTAGGGGGTTATATAGGGTGCAAAGAGTGCGGCCACCAGCAGCGCGGCGATCACAACCAGTCCGCTGATAAAAAGGGGATTTCTGCGAATCAAATGCCACAGATAATGCCATCGCCCACGATGGTTTCCGCTTTTTATACCCACTGTTTTCATAAAATTCTAGTTGCCTGCTGACGGATTCTTGATGCGCGGATCGATAAAATAATAAATCAGATCCACCATCAGATTCAGCAGAATATAGGTTAAAGCAAATAATATGGTCACACCCATAATAGCCGGAAAATCATTGGTCTGAATCGACAATATTGTGTAACGGCCCAGCCCTGGCCAATCAAAAATGGACTCCACCAGGAAAGACCCGCCCAGCAAAGCGCCATAACTCAGGCCGACGACGGTTACTGTGGGGATCATTGCATTTTTCAACGCATATTTATAAAATAGGTCCCGAGAACCAACCCCATAGGCCATGGACGTTTGAATATAATCTTCGCGCAAAACCTCGAGCATGGAGGATCGCGACATGCGGGTAACCACCGCCAAGGCGGCGCTGGCCAGCGTGATAGCCGGCAACACCATATGATTGATGGTACTTAAAAAGGCCGGCCAATTGCCGGTTACCGCCGTATCAATCAGGTAAAATCCGGTAATCGTCGTCACAGGGTGATCAATCAACACCTGTGACTCGATTCGTCCCTGGAGAGGAAACCAGCCCAGGCCGCCATGCAAAAGCAACTGAAGCGTCATTCCCAGCCAAAAAATGGGCATGGCGACACCGGAAATGGACACGGCCCGGCTGGCATGGTCGATGGGTTTGTCCTTATGAGTAGCGGAAAGAATGCCCACAGGCAATCCGACAGCCAGAGCCATGAGAATCGAAATTGTGACGAGCTCAAAGGTAGCGGCCCAGCGTCTGGCAAGTTCTTCCGATACTTTGCGGCGGGTTCGCAAAGAAATGCCCAGGTCGCCTTTGACCAGATTTTTAATATAAATCAGGTATTGGGTTATCAACGGCTTGTCGAATCCCAATTCCTCATAGGCGGCATCGAGCTGTTCCTGGGTAGGTTTTGCGCCCACCCACATGGCCACCGGTGAACCTGGAATTACACGGGAAACAAAAAAAATGATGACCGAAACCCCCCCAAGTACTAAAAATGCGAGGGCCAACCGTTTGACCACATATGTTTTCATTGATTCCTCGGCAAAAGGGGTGACGGTGTGGCCGCCACCCATGTTTCTGCTTTTTTATTCCCGGTAGAGTTGATAATAGAATATACCGTTGTAGGCCGGATTATAGATATAGCCTTTGACTGAAGCGCGTTTAATCACGCGCGCGGCGATGTCTGCATAGAAAATTGCTGCCGCATCATCGACAATATTTTTCTGAGCCTGCCCATAAGCCTTGATGGCGGCATCACGGTCAATGCCCTCCATCTTAACCCCTTCGTCTATCAAGGCATCGACCTTGGGATTGGAATAATGTGAGAGGTTGAAAAGGGCCTTTTCCTCTGTTTTGAACATGCCGACAAGCCAGTCATTTGGGGTGGGATAGGTCGGCCACCAGGTCATGGACTGCAGGTTGGGTGCGGTATCTATATTTTTAGCCTTTTCCCAAATGGTACCCCATGGCCCGGGCAACAGCTCCAACTGGACACCAATTTGGGCCAGGTTGGCCTGCAATAGTTGGGCGCAGTTCTCATACTCCTGGGAAGTCCCGATGTAAGCAAGGGAAAGTTTGAGCTGATCCTTGGCAATACCACTTTCCTCGACCAGTTGCGCGGCCTTATTGAGGTCAAAATCATATTTGGGCACATCCGGGTTATGGCCCCACATGGTTTTGGGTACCGGACCTTGCGCTACGGTAGCCAGGCCGTTGTAGATGGAATCAACCACCGAATTGTAATCCCAGGCATGGCTGAGCGCCTGTCGAATTTTAAGGTTATCGGTAGGAAATTTTTTAGTATTGATCAAAAACATCGAATTCTGCCAAGATTTTGGTGTAATGACTTCCACCCCCTCTGTTTTCCTTAATCCGGGCAGAGAATCAACTGGCGCCAAAGAGGCAAAATCCGCTTCACCACTTTTAATCATTTGAACTTGGGTGGATTTCTCCAGAACAATCTTGAGTACCACGCGATCAAAGTGGTTGCCGTCCCAGCCGCCCCAATAGTCATCAAATTTTTTTAAAACGACCTGCTGGCTTTTTTCCCAACTTTCTACCGTATAGGGGCCGGTGCCGGCAGCATTGCCTTGCATGAACCAGTCGGTGCCCTTTTCAGCGGCCTTGGGTGAGAAGATGTAAGCACCGTACTGGGATGAGGCGATTAAATCAATTGGCGCAGGCTCCTTGAGCAGGAACTGCACCGTGTTTTCATCCACAGCGTTGATCTCTTTTACCGGTGACCAGATATAGTAAGCTCCCTTTTTCATCTTCATGGTCCGGTCGATAGAATATTTGACGGCATCGGCATTAAAAGGCTCGCCGTCATGGAATTTGACGCCTTTTCTCAAATGAAAGGTCCAGGTCAATCCATCTTCCGAGGTTTCCCACGATGTTGCCAAGGCCGGTCGCAACTGTTCTTTTGAACCCGGCGGGTTATACCACACCAATGGTTCATACACACTGACCAGCATAACAACTTCCAGAGAGAAGGCCACCGACGGGTCCCAGTCTTTGATGTCCGCATAAGCGGCAAGTACCAGGGTGTCTTTTGCGCCTCCGGCGCCCAGGACAACCGACGGCAGGGCAAGCAACAAAATCATGGCCACAACGAGTAGATTCTTTTTCATGTTTTCCTCCTTTGGGGTTGTTAAGTTTAATACGGTTTGCCAGATCATTCAATTTCCCCCGAACGATGAGAAGATAAGCTGGGTCAAAGATCTAAAAAGGGAAATACCAATGCTTATTGATCAACTGATATACTAGTATACTAATATATTTGTCAAGCAAATTTTTCGGTCCGCTTTTCTATTTTGTAATGACTTGCATTTGAAGCCAATCTGGCTGTTACAGGAGTGGTATGGGGTTTCTAATAGCCCAGATTCTCTCCGATCAGCTTGACGTGAATTCGATCTTTGATCATATGGCCTTCAATCGTACTCCACATATTGCAGATGCGCTGGGGTGATCGGCAATCACTGCACAGGCCGGTTTCAACGCAGGGATTATTTAGATTCAGGCGAATGTTGTTAATCGGTGAGGCAACATGCTTGACCCGTTCTACAGCTGTTTCCAGATCAGGCGCGATCTTATTCATGCCAACCACCAGGATCACTTTTTTAGGTCCGAAGGCCATCGCTGCAACCCGATTACCCATGCCGTCTAAATTGACCAGGCGTCCGTCCAGGGTAATCGCATTGGTACTGGCTATCATAACATCGGCTGTCAGACCCTGGCGCCTGAGTTCCAAGCCTTCTTCGGGCGTCAATTCGGCCTGGTAAGGATCAATTACCGTTACGCCAGGCACGGCAGTAATTGCCTCCCACAAACCCATACCAACAGCCGTCATCGATCCGCAGCGAAAAACGGTGGCACCCGGCGGGATCATGTCAACGATTTCTGCAACAGCTCTCGCCGCTTCGTCCGTGTAGCTGCCTGTCATTCGGCGTTTTTCAAGATTTTTTATGATTTTGGCAGCCACTTTTTTATTCCATTCCTGTTGATGTTGGTCCATTGATTGCCTCCTTTTGTTGTGATCATCTATGGAAAAGTCTCTAAACACCCGGGTATCATATCCGACGAATGTCAAATATCAATAAAAATACTGCATTCCGGGATGAAAAACCTGGTCCTCAGGCCCAAGTCAAAGATCATTGGTTTTGCCAAAAGAGATTATCCGCGTATGGTTTTGACGGTTTTGCCGGATGTCCGGTTTTGCGAGTTGATCTGATTGTGTCCGTCAATCTCAATTTTTTCTCTTTACAAAGGGCCATTGGGTTACTACATCAAGGCTGCTTGTTTGGT
>JASFSK010000318.1:0-5996 GCA_050114455.1 Desulfobacterales bacterium
AGGTGGAATATACCTCTAAGCTGGCAAATAATTTGGAAAAATCAATTGCTTTTTTCCTAACGAGTATGATAACCAATTGAATTTCCACTATTTGTAGAGTTTAGATTGGATTTTTATAAAGCTGTTGTTAGATTTTTGTCCCTATAGGCTTAAAAACTTGAGATTCCAGTGGATCAAACCAACTATGTCCATCAGGTATTCCGTCATGCCGGATTATAGCCGGCATCCAGAAATGATTGAAAAGACTGCTTCCGGGCCAAGACTGACATGCCTATATTTCAATGAGATGGTAGTTCATTCAACCAATCGATTTAAATAATGAAATTTTAACAGATGAGATTTCGGAGGGTCTTTTGGGGAATACGATTTTCCGTGAAATATCATGGAACCGTTAAATATCGCGGAAAATGAATCGCAAGCCTTGAATGCAAAGACTCTTCAATCTCATCACTATAGGTTTTAAAAGTTTATATTGTGCTTGACACGAAATTCGTGTTGCACTATATTTTTGTCATGAAAAACGTAACGATCACACTCGAAGAGGAAGTCGCCCACTGGGCTCGAATTATGGCTGCGGAGCAAAACACAAGTGTTTCTCGCCTGGTCGGGGAACTGCTTCGCAAAAAAATGATCGCAGAGCAAAACTATCAGATTGCGATGCAGCAATATCTGTCTAGAGCACCCAACCTGCTGAAAGCCCCGGGAGAAAAGTTGCCCGCCCGTGAGGAGCTATATGACCGCAAAAGTCTTCGTTGATACCAATGTCATCGTTTACAGCAGGGACGCATCCGTACCTCAAAAGCAGAAGCGAGCTATGTCCTGGATGGCTCATCTTTGGAACAACCGGATAGGCAAATTGAGCTATCAAGTTTTACAGGAGTTTTACATAACAGTTACCGCTAAGCTGCAGCCGGGCCTTGATCCGGAAAATGCCCGCAAGGACGTTCGCTGTTTACTGGCATGGCAACCCATCGTCGTAAACGAGGGTGTTTTGGAAAACGCTTGGCTCGTTCAGGATAGATATCAAGTTTCCTGGTGGGACGCTCTGGTTGTCTCTGCCGCTCAGCTGGCTGATTGCCCGTATCTGCTGACCGAAGATCTGCAAGAAAACCAAAAATTTGGAAGCCTGCAAGTAATAAACCCATTCCATGTTGAACCAACATCATTGGAATTATAATCAAGATTAGATAGTTATTCACCGCAGACCCTCGCAGACTAACCGTAATCTGCCTCATTCTAAATTCGAACCTATGGCTTCGAGTTGGTACTTTGTAATATGGATAAGCATATTTAGCTGCAGCGATTCGAATCGGTCCGGCGGCCTCATCTTATCCCAAAGTGGACCGGATTAAATCTCAAACATCTGCTGAACTATGCTTGTTTTTCTGTCTTTTTTCGCCGATATTTTCCCAGGTGCCGTTACCTTTTGCCACCACCATCAATACAGGTTCCCAACCCAACAGCCTGGGACGCACCCAGTTTTTGGTGATCACCAGGTCTTCGGATTTGGGAACCGGGGCGTCCCGATCCAGGGAAACGACCTTCACACCGCGAAAATTTAAATCTTTTACCAATACGGTTTCCGGTATTTCTCGCAGCCCGTCTCGTTCGATAAATCGACCGCTCCAACCGGTCGCCGTCAGACCGACTGCGGCGGCAGCACCAATGATTCCGTCATTGGTGCCCCCATGACCGGATAAATGTACTCGCCGGGCAGCATTCAGGGCATCTTTTTGGGTCATTAGGTGTTGGGTACATTCACGGCCGAACTGCATCAGATCGCTCAAATCAGAATCCCCATCGATAGCCACACAAATGCCCGGATCACTGCCCGTCAGAAAAAAATGCTCGACATGTCGAGTGGCGCATTCGATGAGGCTGTCGAATACAGAAGCATCCGGCGCCTCTATGACGACGCAGGCGGCGCTGTTGTGAGACGTGTATGGTATGTTTTCGTGCACCAGGAGCTGCTGGCGCAAAACCCCCGTCATCCGACAATTATTCGGAAGCTGGTTTTCAAACCAACGCGCCAATTTTCCAGTACCGCGATCCGCATCTTCAGTGTCGGTATCGTCAAATCCTACATAAATCTGCATTTTCTGCTCCTACTTAATCAAGACAAAACGATAGTCTCAGATTTTAGTTCCTAATCTTTTAATGTAAAAATCGTTTTTTCGCACCAAGCTGCGGGGAAATATCGCCGGCAGATTTCGCATCGCCCTTAAGGTGTTTCATGTAATCCGTGTAATCTGCGAAATCTGTGGATTAAAAGCCCGGAAATTTCTTGTGTAAAACTATACCCAAAAAGTGTACTTCCAATTTTTTAAATCCATTTGATCTGATCAAGGCGGTAACGGATGAATACTGTTTTACCCGGAAACATGGTGTGTTCCTTGCCTTGTTGAACAGCTACCCCCACTGTAAAGGGGATGTCCCCTATTAGAATATTGGCAAATAATTGGCCTGTTTTTCTTTCCAAGCTGAGACGGTAAACAGTTCCACTCAGAACGATATCCTCATCTGCATGAGCAGATGCGTCTTCGCTTACAGATAAAACATCAATCACAGCGGCGGCCTCCGGTCTTGGAGGGGCAGAAACCAGCAGCTGCTGATTGTCGGACAAATTTTTACCCCATCTTCCCGGCGCCAGATTTTGCCAGGGCCCGAAGATGATGGTCTCCCGGCCGGTTCCAAAAATCCTTCCGTTATATATGTGCAAAATCTCATCACAGATCTCATAAAGCCACTGCCAGTCATGACTGGCAACAACGAGCGTCGTCCCCATTTCTTTGCGTGCCCGCAGTGAGGCCTCCTTGATAAGCTGGGCGCTGGCAGCATCCACGCTGGCCGTAGGCTCATCCATCAAAAGAACCTTGGGTTTTAATGCCAGCCTGGCTGCCAGTGCCACACGTTGTGCCTCACCACCGGAAAGCGCATACCACGGTCGTTGGGAAAAGCTTTCAGCAGGAAAGCCGACCCGAGCGAGCGCTTCATTGGCCTTTGCAAGGACTTCTTTGCCGTTGCTCCTCAGCTTAAGACCGTATGAAACGTTATTCAGTACGCTGCGTTTCAAAAGAATGGGCTCTTGGGGAAGTAATGTGATTTGAGATCGTGCTGCATCTGCAAAGGGTTCAACTCGAAAGCCGTTAAAAAGTATTTCCCCCCGGGATGGTCTCTCAATCAGACCGAGGAGTCTTAAAAGTGAACTTTTCCCGCTTCCGTTTGGACCTATGAGTCCGATAATGGATGCTGGTTGAACTTTCAGGTATTCAATTGCCAGAACGGTTTTGCCGGCATATGAATGATTCAAAGATCGGATCTCAAATATCGGTGTGTCCAATTTGTCAATCCCTTCGACGTAAAAGTGAAACGAAAACATTTACACATAAAGCAATGGCTAAAAGTACCAGGCCGAGGGCGACACCCATACCGAATTGCCCCTTGTTGGTTTCAAGTGCAATTGCTGTGGTGATGGTACGTGTATGCCACTTGATATTGCCCCCTACCATCATGGATATGCCCACTTCCGTCATCACCCGCCCATAGGCTGCGATCGCACCGGCGAGTATGCCGTGCCGGGTCTCCCATAGACTGCTCAAAAAGAGCTGCTTGCGATTCGCGCCCATGGATATGATAGCAATTCGAAGTTTTTGATCCATGCTTTCGACCGCGGTCGCGCTCAGGCCAATGACAAGTGGTAGGGCTAAAATCGTTTGACCGATAGCGATTCCGGGCAAAGTGAAAAGCAAACCGAAATCTCCCAAAGGACCGCGATGGGTCAGAAAGGCATAAACGAACAGGCCAATAAATACAGTCGGCAAGGCCATCAGTGTATCTACAATTGTCCTGAGCGGCTTTTTCCCCCTGAAATCGAAATACCCTAAGCAAAATCCAAGGGGTATACCGATCAGCAAGCTGCTCCCGATCGAATAACTCGACACCTTGACAGTAGCCCATATGGCCGAATACGTTTCAGCGTTGCCGCTTAGCAATAAAGAAAAGGCCTGGAAAAATCCCTCGAACAAGAAATTCATGACAATTCTGGTGATCAAAAAAAATGCGACTACAGTGAGGATGAACGGTGACCATCCTAAATGCTCACCTGCAGTCGCATTATCTATAAGTTTGAATTCGAAATATTTCCAACAGTCCGCTACATTTTCGCATTCGGTGTAAACAATGGTTTCCCTAAAAGTTTAAACTCTTTTATCAACTGCTGGGCCTCCGGTCCGGTGATCCATTCAATGAATTGCTTGGCCGTGTCGTATTTCGCCTCTGAACAATGCTTTAGGTCGATGGCAATCACGCTATACTGATTCAGCAACACTGCATCTCCTTCAACTAAAATCTTAAGCGGTGGATTGCCTTTCAGATTGTCCTCATATTTGATGTAGGTGCCCCGGTCTGTCATCGTGTAACCGCTGCGTTCGGCAGCGATATTGATGGTCGCCAGCATCCCCTGGCCGGTCTGAACGTACCATTCCTCTTTTTCCGGAACCGGCATATCCGCCGCTTTCCACAGGGAAAGTTCCTTTTTGTTCGTTCCGGAATTGTCTCCGCGGCTGACGAAAACGGCTTTCTTCGCCTGAATCGTCTGCAATGCCTCTTTTATGGATTTTCCCTTGATTCCAGCAGCGTCTGCGGCCGGCCCAATGATAACAAAATCGTTGTACATGATTTCACGACGATCTGTGCCAAACCCGTCGGCCACGAATTTATTCTCAGCCGGCGGTGCATGCACCATGAGAATATCCACATCGCAATTCTCTCCTAACTTAAGCGCTTTGCCGGTTCCGGTGGCCGTCCACTTTAACTCAATTCCGGTAGCCTCCTTGAATTTTGGCGCCAGATAGTCCAGCAAGCCGGTATTGTCCGTGCTCGTAGTCGTGGCCATCATCAGCATTTTTTCTTGAGCAGCGACCCCCCATGCCATCAAAAAGACAGTTGCAATCAAACCAGCGACGATAATGGTAATTCGTTTCATTCTTCACTCCTTTCAGCAATTAAAACGTTAATCAAATCAAGCATCTGCTATCATCATTGATTCTATCACTATGCGAACGGCGCACTCCCTTCGCCGCCGTTTTGCGAAAATGCCTACTCCTTTTGGGAATCAGTTGGAAACACCATTTTACCACCCAGATCAACATCATAGCCTTCCATACGAATCGCCATTTCCTGAAATTGTTTATCATGCAGGAGTCCTAAAAACCGCTGAATTCCCTCGTCAAAAAATCGGGTTTTCGAAATCATCAAATCAAAGCGTTCCCATCGCAGTGGAATGAAATCGATTCCAAGTAAGCTAGCAACCGCTCGAATCCCCGGACCGGCATCCGCCCTGCCTGCAAGCACCTCAAGTCCGACATCCAGGTGGCGGGACACCTCATGGGTGTACCCTTTGATTTTCTCACCTTTTATGTTTGCTTTTTTTAGTTCCTTGTCCAGCAACAGACGGGTGCCGGTGCTCAGTGATCGATTGACCATGGTAATACCGGCCTGTGCCAAATCGGCTATCGATGAAATTTTCTTGGGATTGCCCTTACCCACCAGGATTCCCTGCTCACGGCGGCAAAAATTGACGATCGCCGGCATTTGATCCAGTTCCTTGAAAGCGAAGTCGAAATTATATTCCGATTCATCTTCCTGAAGCAGATGGCTGGATGCAATATGGCAAAGATTGTTGCGCAGGGCGCTCAACCCACCCATACTGCCAAGGTTCCCGAAAACAGCCAACTGTTCGGGGTAATGGCCGTTAAACAGGGAGATAGTTCGATCAAGTAAGGGATCGTTGCTTCCGGTTATGATTAGTAAACCATCGTACGGAGGAAGAGGAACCCCGTTGTCCGGATAATTAATGGTATTTGCCTCAACCCATTGCTCCACCAGGTGTTTGGGAAAAAGCCATTTGCCCGTGATTTTGGTTGCCGGCATACCTTTTTCAGATACAAGGCTGTAAACCATCTTTTCATTGACATTTAAAAACTGAGCCACTTCTT
>JASFSK010000319.1:0-5984 GCA_050114455.1 Desulfobacterales bacterium
TGCTGTTCAACCGAAAATGACAATGGTCTGGCAGCGCATGAAAAACCGGGATACTCGCTTCGTTCCTATGTTGAAAGTTTCATTGAAACCAAAATAGGGTTTGTTCCTGTTATTAAGGCGCAGCTTGGCAAGGATGACCTGTTTTCAACCTTTTATGTAAGGTGCGGTATCCGAAGGCACCAATATACGGTATCCCCCGGACTTTATGCCATAGGAAACCCTGATAAAGATAGTGAGGTTCTTGTCACCGCAAATTTTAAACTCACCTTTGATGTGCTACGAAAAGAGTTGGATGGCATCAATGCTTGGATTTTGGTCCTAAATACCAAAGGGATCAATGTCTGGTGTGCCGCTGGGAAAGGGACATTTTCCACTGGGGAGCTGGTTAAAAGAATTGTAAACAATCATCTTGAAAAAATTGTTGATCACAAACGGGTTATTGTCCCCCAATTGGGTGCCACCGGTGTATCTGCGCGGGACGTCAAAAAACGGTCAGGGTTCAAAGTAATTTACGGTCCCATACGGGCCAGTGATATCCGCGTCTTTCTAAAGAACGGCAAAAAGGCAGAAAAACAGATGAGGCAGGTCACGTTTACCATGTATGAACGCTTCATCTTGACACCGGTGGAGATCCAGATAATCTTAAAACCGGCCCTGATAACAGCTTTAGTCCTGTTGCTGCTGGCTGGCATCGGTCCTGGTATTTTTTCATTTTCAGCTGTGCTGCCGCGAGGGGGGATCTCCCTTCTGGCACTAGCCGCAGGAATTTTTTCAGGTGCATTTGTTACACCGGTGCTGCTGCCCTTCATCCCGTCTAGAAAATTTGCTCTCAAGGGAATCATTGTTGGCAGTATTTTTGCCCTGCTTCCGATTTTGTTCACCGCCTCGGCAGTTAACGGGATGGCAGGATATCTGGCCCTGTTTTTATTTTGTGTAACAATCAGCTCCTACCTGGCCATGAATTTTACCGGCGCAACACCATTTACCTCCCCTTCTGGGGTTGAAAAGGAGATGAAACAATATATCCCGGTGCAGCTCGCAAGTCTGGTGATATCATTCGGGCTCTGGATATACTCGGCATTTTAATCTGATGGACATAAGGATTAAAAAATGAAAGAACTACGGTATCTCGACGACGTATCAAGTCTCATTCTGGACAGGGACAAATGCATTGGCTGCGGCTTGTGCGCTGAAGTCTGCCCTCATTCAGTTTTTGAATTGCAGGACCAGAAGGCTCAGCTCGTTGATTTAAATGCCTGCATGGAGTGCGGTGCCTGTGTGACCAACTGCCCCACGGATGCCGTTAAGGTTAATCCGGGGGTGGGCTGAGCTGCCTACATTATCCAGGTCTGGATAAAAGGCAAAGAGCATGCTAGCTGCGGAAGCGGTGAGTGCAGCTGAACAATCGTCAGAGAAATCCCATTATACCACCAGCGAACCTAAACTCTTATTTTTGTGTGGATTGGCCAGGGGTTACCCAACACCTATTATGAAATAGCTAGTTTCCATCCACAAATGGTCTTTTTGCCCAATCTCGGCGTCAATCTGCGCGCTTGCTTGTGCGGCGTAGTAAACTACGCCTCCGCACAAGCGCTTGATTTCCTTGACCTTGGGCAAAAATCCGCATTTCTGGATTGGAAACACCAAAAAGTGCCCGTCAGTGATAAAGGACATTTATGGACGGGCACGAGCTAATAAAGAACTTAGGTGAAAGATGATATACCAAATATTGGGGAAGGGTTTCAGTCAGTTGATGTAAAAACAACACAATCGAGTGTATTTGTCACTCTGATATAAAAATGATGTCTCGACAGAATTGGTGTATCCTCGACCTTTTTTATCTTTTTTTAGAGGTTTACCAAGCAAAAACTGTGATATCATCAATCATTAACTTATCACCGTTATCCATATCTTTTGAATTGTTAGTGTGAAATCTAATACTAAAAGGAACCGCATCCTTATACGGTGTGAGATTGTAATATTGGCTGCAATGATTGCCGGTGTCGTTGTTTTTTTTAAATTTTTCCACCCTCACCCAATGAGAACCGTTCCACACATCAAAGGCGACCCAGTCCGACTTGTCATTGTCAAAATGATCCCGCTTATGTTTAAAGTAGGCCCACACCTCGGCCTTATCTGATAGGTCCCATACGTTGCGAGCGATCCAGTGGTCTTTCTTTTTTGATGTTTCTTTTCCGAATTTAAACCATCCACTGGCGTCGATATTGCAGATGAATTCGTCACCACACTGTCCTTCCCCTCCGTCGTACCAGCACGAATCCCAGGTGGTGAACTCCTGATTGCACCAGTCGTTGCTATCGAAGCCTTCGTTGAAAAACGCATCCGTGGGTATGAAGTTAGGACTGTGGCCTTCCCATACCAGATGTGCGAGTTTCATTTGCCCCAATCTATTGGGGTGGTAACAATCGATGCGCGATAGGAAATACGGTTTAATTTCATTCGAACTGTACCACAACGCTTGCGTAAAATTAATTCTCACTCCGTTTCGTTCGTGGTATTGAGCCGCTTTTTGTTCCATCAAATCATTAAGTGATTTGTTGAACCGGCGAGCCTCGTCCCTGTCGTTTTGTGTATTGTTGCTATCGAGCATTCGCCCACAGGGTGCATCGGAGTTAAAACTTTTCTGAAATTCATTTAGATACCGATCAAGCAGTTCGTCTTCAAGCCAACCCGGCAAATAGTCGCAGACCACCCCAAATTCGCCTTTACACAGGCTGTTAATCGCGTCCCCTTGGAGCGTATCAGAAGACAAGTCTAAATCCCAGAGGCTTTGGCATTGCTTGAACGCATGGTCATGCTTTCGATTTACCATCAAGTCGCGAAACATCGAGATATCAACGATACCCGACCAGTAAATCTCCCCACTACTTGGAAGATTTTCGGTTAGGTACATCATCGTATCATCGATGTGCCCAGCAATTTTACCCAAATCGTTATCCCACTTTTCTTGAGGTCCGTTGTCAGACGGCTGATAGATAGGGCTTTTTACCAGAACAATTTTGTCTATTCGGAACCCGTCCTTGTGGGTCCAGATGTTTAAGGTATGTATCCCTGGAGACGAAACCTCGATGGTCGCCATTGTACCATCTACCCTGCTGTTACTCCACGTCCAGGCGTTATAGGCACTCAATTGGATTTTGTCGGCTGTACCATAATTAATCCCATCCACTCCAATGTGGACCGAGTTATCCTTCATGCTAGTAGCATAGCCACGGACCCATGTGTAATATATACCGGGAACGTCGAATTTGACATTGTAATCCAGGCGTGGCGAGGAATCTGTATCATCGAAAGTAGTTGCATTATCGGGAAGTGCCCGGAGAGCACCACCGGCAGAGTATCCGCCTTTAAAATCTGGCAACCAACTATCGGTCTCAACCTTTTGTAGATTATGATAGTGCTCTGCTTCTATTGTCACAAACACATCGCCTGATTGATCCACTTGTTTGATTACACCACGTGCGCTTTCTGAAGGCCCCTCATTTAAAGGAACCCACAGGTTATTGGTTGACAACACAATTTTGTCTAGCCTGAAACCGTCCTGATGCATATAAACATTTATGGTGTGTACTCCCGTAAAAGGAACGTTAATCATCGCATAGGCTCCATTTTCGGTGGTGCCACTCCATATCCATTTATTATAGTCTTCGATGTTAATGTTTTCGGCAGAAGATTGTCTTTGACCATCCAGTCCGATATGAACCAAATCGTCACCTGTTGCACTCGCATATCCGCGTATCCAAACATAGTGAATGCCGGTTCGTACAAAGTTGACTCTGTAATCCAACCGGGGGCTTGATGTGAGATAATTCGGATAGGGCATGCTTGTGCCGATATCCGGCTGTGCCCTGACCGCTGTAATGGCAGTCCCCGCTATGCTGTCCGGCTCCCATTGGTGGGTGATGCTTGAAATTCTTTCAATAAAATGTTCCGCCTCGATCGAAACGATATTATCGGGAATCGTAGGTTGCACAAAGGCAAGACTGCCGTAATCATGGCCGTATTCAGCACAAACGTCATTGCTGCCCAATTGGAGGATTACATTCCGAACGTCTCTCGGCTGAATTGGATTCAATGCCCGATCCAGAGCATCTTTCCACTCATCCCCGTCATGTGACCGATTGTAGACAGAGCTACACTCAAGGCGATTAGCAATAGACCATGACTTGGTTCCTCCCATAAAACTCCAATCCAGATCATGTGATCCAAGTCTCAAGTCTACACAGTCCATCAATTCTCTGTCACAGGCATCGTTGGTGTGGGTTGCCTCACCAATACTGTCACCAACTATCAGACATCCGCGATCCGTCGGCAATAGTGGCTCAAGAACAAAATCCATACCGTCACTCCGGGGCCCGTAACCATCGCAGTCACTCCAAGCTTGCACCCACCAGGTATGGCTGCCTTCAGCCATGGGAATCTCAGGTTTGGTTACACATACGTCGCCAGAACAGACAGCCGAAGCCTCATACCATTGTTTAATGACATTTCCAGAAGGACCATCGACCCATAGAAAATACCAGGTCGCCCCCTCCTCCGCCTGCCAGGCATAGGTGGGGGTTGAAGTCCTGATGATCCCAAACGGCGAATCGAGCACGGGCATATTCAGCTGGGCACACGCGAGGCTGAAATTCTTGGGATCACTCCAGGGACCATAGCCACTATCATTCCAGGTCTGGATCCACCAAGTACCATCGCCTTCAGCAAGTTCAATGCTGGGTGTTACGGAGCATTGGCCGACTCCCCCGGCACAACCGGCCTGATCTGCGGTGTACCATTGAGTCATTCTGATACCGGTATTGTCATTAACCCACAGATAGTACCAGGTGGAATTTGATTCCGCATTCCAGGTATATTGGGGTGTGATGTCGGTGATCAAGCCCGATGGCGAAACTAATGTTGCCGCCCCGGGAACAGCATCTTGTGCCTCACCGCTACTCAGACAGAAGAACACAAGGCCCAAAATTGTGAGTATCTCCAAGCAAAGTTTAGCATACCTAAAATATAAACCTTTCATTGCTCTTATCCTCTTTGCCTGCAACCATAAAATTTTGAAATTATTACATTATTCGCTGATGATTTGGTTTTATGAGTACGAAAATTCCATTGGCTGAATGGATATGGTCCGGCCTCGGCGTCGCTGCAAAATAATCCCCATCACAGTATGTGCATAATAAATCCCCATGTTGTTTATCCTCAACACAACGCGGAAGGCTGGAGGACTTAAGATCCTGTGTTGTCATGGACTCTCGTTAGCCGACTAAAGCTTCACCCTTTGCGCCTTGGCTCTGAAATCCTCTGGCTTTTGCAACGTTATACAAGGGCAGTGTTAAGACATATATTGGTCATCAGAAAAAAAATTGGGACTCAAAACGCAAACTTGGGATAACATGAAAGTTCTGTTGTGCAACGATTCCTGTGAAATTTATTTCATATCCAAATCCAAAACTCAACAGATTTCGAAAAGAGTGCATGATGGTACACAGATATTATCGGATTGAAGTATGGATATTGCTGATCGGTACAGCATGCCCAATTTCAAGAATAAATCAATATAATCTACTTTCATTCGCGACAGGGGTTCATCGAGATGCTCTGTCAACTTGTCAGGGTCCGCTTCCCCCGATTTGGTTATTGGAAACACCTTCGTGCGATCTTCCGGAAATTTACTGAACTATTTTCCAAAGAAGAAAAGTTGCAGGAACGATAAAAAAGCGATATGGACATCAATCAAACATCCTGTGAAGCTGCCGGTGAGTCCGCCCCAGACATATTGATTGCAGCGGTCAATGGCAGTTCAATTAGCACCCTCTGGTTGTGATTCAAAATATCAACCATCACCGAATGGAGACCGTTATGTCAACAAAGAAGAGAAGCAACGTCTTGGGTTATTTCTTAAACAGAGAAACCCCGAACATCGTCAACGCAAAAGGCGTTTATCTCTATGACGACCAGGGCAATCG
>JASFSK010000320.1:0-5977 GCA_050114455.1 Desulfobacterales bacterium
ATACAATTGACATTTCCCCAATAGGTTTCAGTTTGTGGGTGAACCGCTGGGTCGCCGTATACTTCGGATGTTGAGGCCTGAAGGATTTTGGCTTTTAATCGTTTGGCAAGGCCCAGCATATTGATGGATCCGTGGACATTGACCTTGGTGGTCTGCACGGGATCATTCTGATAATGAATCGGAGAAGCCGGACAAGCCAGATTATAAATTTCGTCTACTTCAAGATATATGGGGAATGTAATATCATGCCGAATCAGCTCGAAGTAGGGGTTACTCAAAAGGTGGACGATATTGCGTTTGGTTCCGGTGTAAAAATTATCCACACAGATGACATCATGCCCCTCAGCCAGCAGCCGCTCACATAAAAAAGAGCCCAAAAATCCGGCGCCTCCAGTCACCAAAACACGTTTTCGAAGATGCATGTTTTTCCTTTAAAATTTATAGATTGGTAATCAGTTGCAAGGCAATGTCAATTGGTTTGTATTTCGTCTAACGATTCGAAGGAAAGGGTGATAGAATCTGTTTCCAATCAGAAACTTTAATCCTGGAATTTCGATTCCAAGTATCCGAAGATATTATAAGTTTATAGCACAATATGCGCAATAATTGCAAGATGCCAACAATATTTTAATCAAATTCAGAATGTTAAAAATACATAAGCAGGCTTTTTTAATGTGATTTTCCTCCGAAACAAGGTAAAAATCTAGTCTAGGTTAATCCCTGTGCGGAGGGTTGAATTGGCAGCGAGTATAGTCATGTTTTCAATGCAGATTTCTTAAAAATGATCTTTACAGCCTGACTTGATTCGCGTATATAAAAAAACCCGCCGAGCCAGACATTTCTGTATTTTGATCGACAGCCCCCGTAGCTCAGTGGATAGAGCAATGGATTCCTAATCCATGTGCCGCAAGTTCGATTCTTGCCGGGGGCACCAAACTTTGCAAATCATCTTTACCCCTTTATCTCAGAAATATCTCAGGATAATGCGGTCGGAGTCCCCACCGCTCGACTGCAGTGCCTATCCCGCGAAGTAAAAATTCTAAACTTTTAAATCAATTTGCCGAAAAAAATGGTGACGAGAATGAAAACCTAAACTTCGACATGGATCAACTCATGATAGAAAAACAGAACAATTATCAGTCAGGTTTTAAAAAAATAGAGAAAAATGACGTAGATATCTGGGAGATGCGCCTTAAAGAACGCGAACAAATGATTGCCCAGATGGCTAAATATAGACGTAGAAGTAGAATCAGAGATTGGAGTGAACTTCTCATTATGCTCGGTTTTATTTGTTATATGTTATATGACACTTACAAAGACGGAGATTTCGATGCTATTTTCAAATTAATAAGACTAACATTTTAAGACACTTAATGACATCAACATTTACTGTAAAAAAAAGTATACCCTCCAACAGAGCAATAATTATTAAAGCTAAAAATTTTCCTTTCCCGGTGCCCTGCATCTTGTCCAATAACAACAAACTCCCCCCCCTGGCAGGCCGTGGAGTATCTATTAACTCATTTTGTCCAATTCAGAAAATTTTATCGACAAATGCTATTGATTATTCATGAAATAGGTGCCATATGTTGTTCGCTTGGAGCGATGGCCAATTTATGCGATATCAATTGATAGGTGCAAATTCACAAATCAGATATCTAAGCCAATGCGTCTATAAACGCATAGTCTACTTATTAGTTCCTTTAAACTCAACAAAACCAAAATGAATAACATTCGAATTGAATACTGCTTCCGGCTGCCGGATAGTTCCAGCGAAAACTTTAGGTTGGAACTAAATCCATATAGCCTGGAGCTGACTGGCAATATTCCGCAATCTCTACCCGACTGGTCCAAATTAGGATTTCACCAATGTCCGCACTGCCCGCTCGATATCATCAATAACCCCTACTGCCCTTTGGCGGCCAATCTCGTCAATATCGTGAAAAGATTTGATGGTCTGATCTCGTATGACAAAATCCGGGTGGATGTCATCACCCAGGAACGCCAAATTTCCCAGAAAACTACCGCCCAAAAAGCAATCAGTTCGATGATGGGACTTGTCATTGCAACCTGTGGTTGCCCTCATACTGCATTTTTTAAAGCTATGGGGCGCTTTCATTTGCCCTTGGCAAGCAACGAGGAGACCATATTCCGGGCTACATCGATGTATTTATTGGCACAATATTTCCTAAGAATGGATGGTCGCCAAGCAGACCTCGAACTCAAAGGACTGACCAAGATTTATCACAACATGCAAATCGTAAATGTCGCAATCGCCAAACGCCTTAGATCCACCTCCATAAGCGACTCCTCTATCAATGCAATCGTCATTTTGGACAATTATGCCAAAAGTCTCCCCTATGCCATCGATAAATCCCTGAATAATTTGCGCCACTTATTTTTGCCGTTTCTCAAATGAATGGGGTTGTCAGGAAGAATAAACACGACTTCTCTATCATATTTTCTTCTTCCACAAACTAGAACCCAATTCGCTCATCCCCTGATTTCCGGTGCTTTAGAGGTAGACCAATATTTTAATCGTGGTTGCATGAAACATTCAGTCATAATTTTGAACCGCAATCATTCATAATCAGTGGTTTATGGCAAAGCCGATGTTGCCGGCCCCACGCAGGTGCAATGAATACGCCCCTGCGATACAGGTGGCAGCTAATTTTCCGTTTTCCTGTTTGGCAAGAATATTCAGTGTATTTCGTCAAGATACAACTTAAGGATTTTGTCATGATAACCGATAGGACTTACGTGTTGCAGTTCGATGGACGAAAGCACGATGAACTCCAAGCATTCACACACCACAAGGAAAATATACCAAAATATTTATAGGTTGCAACGTGCAAACAGATATTCGAGGAATATATTTGGTTAAAAATGGGCCACTTAAGGTTTTAACCCTCGGCGGTGGTAGCGGACAATACACACTTTTATCAGGATTACGAGACATCCAGAATATGGAAATCACCGCAGTCGCTTCCATGGCTGACAACGGCGGCAGCACCGGCAGACTGAGAGAGGAACTTGGTGTTTTGCCACCAGGCGATATTCTTAAATGTGCCATCGCACTGTCTCCTTTCCGGGAGGCTGCAAAAAAAATTATGCTAAAAACTTTGAAAGGTGATAAGCGAATACAAGGTCATAAAGCAGGAAACCTATTGATTGCAATGCTTTCAAGTTATACGGGCAGTTTCCCGGCTGCCATTCAGACATTGTCTGAGATTTTAGAGGTGTCTGGCCGTGTGCTGCCGGGAACTACAAATAAATCCACACTCGTTGCTGAGCTGGTTGACGGCAGTCGAGTTTATGGTGAGTCGGCAATTGACATACCTCAAAACGAGCACCGGGAGCATATCAAGGATATATTTCTCGTTCCGCATCATAACGGTACAATCTCGGCCTATCCACCAGCAGTTAAGGCCATAAAGGAATCTGACGTTATCCTTATAGGTCCCGGTGATCTATTTACAAGTATTATCGCCAGCTTAATAATTCCAGGCATTAAGCCAGCCATTAAAAACACAAACGCAAAAATTTTTTACATCTTAAACATAATGACCAAATATGGTGAAACACATAATTTCAAAGGAATCGATTTTATTGAAAAGGTAGAATCGTATCTTGGAAGACAAGTTGACGGGATAATCTGCAACAAAACTAGACCCAATAAGATGCTGTTGAACAAATATCAGGAGGAAAATTCCGAATTTGTTGAGATTGAAGAGCTGGAAAAAAGAATCGCAAAACAATCAATTTATTCCGATGATTTGTTAGATGCTTCGGTTGATACCGTTCGACATGATTCGAAAAAATTGGCTGGATTGGTAAAATCTATCATCCTCAATGAACATTTTTTTGAATGTAGAAAATTAACCAACGACCCAATTTTGATGCAGTTTCTTCTAAAGGATTCCGCAAAAATGCCGATCAAAGATGCAAGTCTGAAGGTACTTTAAATGCATTTTATTAAATCAAACATTTGAATAACATGCCTAATAATATGGAAACAGATCTAATTGGGGTTAGCGCGAATATCGCACGGGTACGGGAATTAATTCAACGAATTGCCGATACCGGTTTAAACACAGTGGTCTACGGCGAGACGGGTGTTGGCAAAGAATTGGTTGTTAAATCATTGTATCATAAATCTGAACGGAACGGCGGACCGTTTGTTAAAGTAAACTGTGCAGCATTACCCGATAACTTGCTCGAGAGTGAAATGTTTGGCTATGAGCGGGGTGCTTTTACAGGGGCAGAACGTAAAATGCGGGGAAAATTTGAGCAAGCCAATCGAGGGGTATTGTTTTTAGATGAAATAGGCGACATGTCCTTGTCCCTGCAAGCAAAATTGCTGCACGCCCTGCAAGATGGTGAATTTATTCCCTTGGGTTCTGAAAAAACGGTAAAAAGCAATGCTTGGGTAATTGCAGCCACCAACAGGGATCTTACCGAAGACCTCAAGTCTGGAAATTTTAGAGAAGATCTTTACTATAGAATCAGTATGGCGAGCATAAAAGTGGAACCACTGCGCAGGCGACCGGATGATATTCCACCCCTGATAACCTATTACATTAAACAATATGCATCTCAACTAAATGCCGACCAACCGCTGAATCTCAATAAAAATTTGATGGATAAGCTAACTTCCTATCCCTGGCCGGGAAATGTACGGGAGCTACAAAATGTTCTCAGAAGAATCATAGTGCTTGGCGAAGGGGAAGAAAGTATTGATTTAATGATCCCACGTGCCGATGGCCATCGCGAAATTGAAATAGAAAAGTCAGGACCGGGAGTACCTTCAAAATTTGTCGGCTTTACAGGGCTAAATACCCAGGAACTGGATCTTTCAGATTTGTCACTTAAAAAATTTAAAAAGCAGGTAGCCGATCAGGTCGAAAAAGATGTAATTTCCTATGTACTTGAGAAAACCGGCTGGAACCGTACACGCGCCACTCAAATATTACAAGTAAGTTATAAGACCTTGTTGACAAAAATAAAAGAATTGGAATTACGGCCAGTGAATAATTTCGAATAGTCAACCCCCTTAATATAGTTCGGTTGGCAACATCGTGGTGAAACCAACTACCTGAAATAAGAAACTGAACATGCCTACCAAATACTAAATTTATTTTTGGCAACTTCACAATCCGTTTGTATTACCCCCATTTCGTAAAAACCTCACTTTTCTTTCATAGCAGCGCTTTACAAATTTGGGATCTACATCTTTGGTCAGGTTCCATTTTGAGTCGGATTAGCCGGTATCCGCTTGAAACCGTGGATAATTCTTTACTTATGGACCATCTTGTGCATACCAAATTTATAAACTTAGAGCATATGGCATAATTTGTGCTGCTCATGTTCAATAAATGTAAAGTCATTTAAAATTGACAAGTTTGCCTAAAAGAGGAAATAAAGCAGCAGAACAGATTGGCAATATTTTCAGCCGATCTTAATTTTCCAAATAGTATAATTTTTGAGAATGTCATGCCAAACACAACTTCTAAAATAAAATTATCACACTATGATATCCAAACTAATTTAAAACCCAAAGGCTGCCGAAGATCCGGTTTCGAGCGCAGATGCTTTACCTACAGCTTGTATATCCCGGAACGCAGATCACACCCGGATCGCCGTAAAGGTAATAACAGTCGTGAACCAGAACGGATTTAGTTAATTCAAGTAGGAAATCTTGATTGCAAAACAAATGTCCGCTCACCGCATAGCTTCCTGATATTCCAACACCACCACTCTTATTTTTTCTTGCCTAGCTTGAAGCCTGAGAACTGTTGACAAAAAAAGCTTAACTTAATTATAACTATCTGATAGGAATAAAAGTAAAAGCAATATTCGATATAAAGTAATTTAATTATCTGAAATGCAAAGGATACCCTATCAACACTTGTCATCTGCGGAATGTACGGTTTAAAGAAAAGCGTCTAGGTAATAGCGTATAATTCGATAGACAACA
>JASFSK010000321.1:0-5948 GCA_050114455.1 Desulfobacterales bacterium
CGTATCATCAGCATTGCCGTTGGCCCAGGAATTGAATTACTGATATTTAGGCGCAAGAAGCGTCATCAGTGTCGCCTGCTTCGGATCTTTTTTTAGAAATCTTCCGATCCATTCCTGCCCCGATGGGGAAGCAGCTATCTGGCCAAACAGGCGCGCGTCGTTTTCAAGTCCGGCAACAAACCCATTTTGATATCCATACCGCATGGCCTCTAAAACAAATCGCGCGGCATATTTGCGGGCGCTTTTTATGCCATGGCTATCGTCCCGATCTGGGGCCGCCGCCTCTACCAGCATTCGCACGCTGTCGTCTTCAAAGAGGTCTCGCAGTTTCTCTTTTTGTGTGGCGGAGATATCGTCCCAGGCCTTTTTTGTCAGCGCTCTATCGCCGGTGATAAATTCCTGTGCGACCTCCAAGGCCCGCTTCAAAGCCCTGGAAGCGGCGGCGAACTCGTCGATCAGGCCTGCATTGACGGCCGATCTGCCGTCAATCGCCTCGCCATTGATACAAAGCTCGGCGGCCGCACGCGGACCCACCAGCCTTGGCAATCGCTGCAGTCCGCCGTAGCCCGGGATGATGCCCAGTTTGATCTCAGGTTGTCCGAGGTATGCATTTTCTGTGGCGATGCGATAGTGGGTACTCATGGCAAGCTCATTGCCCCCGCCCAGCGCAAAGCCGTCGATCACTGAAATAACGGGAATATCCAAATTTTCGATATCGGCAAAAATAGAAATGTTGTCAGCGGCAATGTTGGCAATTTCGTCGGCTGTGTTGCCTTGGAATTCATTGACATCGGCCCCGGCAACAAAGGCGCTTGTTCCGCTGGAGATAATCAGGGCCCGCACAGGACGGCCCTTGAGAGTTTTTTTATTTTTTATTTCCCCGATGGTATCTGCAAGCTGAGCGAGCAGATCATGATTGAGTGCGTTTAGGGCAGCCGGACGTTTTAATACGATCATCCCGACGTCGGAAAATTGTTTGACTTCCAGGTAGTCGCCTTGATTCGGATCGGCTGCGTGAAGGGTTTCTCCAAAAAAGGTTTTTTCCATAGCAGAGATGCTCGTGTCATCTCTGCTCGCTTGAACCAGCGCCACACCTTTCGGCTTGGCCAAAGTACCCTCAAGCATTTTCTGCTGAACGTCCGGCAAATCCTTTAATTGGCATACTTCCAAATCGTCTTTCTCCATGACGATCTTTTTCTGAGCCAGCAATCGGACGACCTCTTGCGCCTGGCTGGAACGATACATATGCGAGCCGTAAACGGAAAGATTTTGGCTGCCTTTTACAATGATAAAACCACAGGGGGTGTCCTCGCGCTCATTGTAATCACGCAGAAGAAAGCAGCTATAATGCAGGGTGCTTTGATCGGTTCGCTCAACGATAAAATCCGGACTGGATTTTGAGCCATAGGCTTTCCAAATCGCCCGTCCCATTGCGCGCGCGATATTCATATACTGGCTGGCGTACTCGGAATTGGGAGTTCCTTTCTCGGTCAACGGATCAGGCATGTCTTCGGTCAAATCAAAATCATCACGATCGATAATATGCCTTGGATCAACTCCCAGTTCCTGAAGCTTCGAGATTCCCTCCGATTCTGCCGAAAACGAGGCCAGAACCACAAGTTCGGCACTTCTTGAGAGTGCAGCCTTGGCAAACTCCTGGGCGTATGGGTCGGCGCCCCATACCAGACCCCTTTTGCCAGGTTGAAGTCCAATCTCCGAAAAAATCAGCTCAGGGGTTGTGTTGCGAAAAATCAGCTGCTTTTGGCGCATCCACATCCAGCGAGCGTCCATCACCAAACGGCGACGGTTGTAAAAAAAGGTCTCTTTGTACTCCCCTTTTAGTCCGCTGCCGGTGGCGCCAAAAAATGCCAGGGCACCATTTTCCGACAGGGCTGAAATTAATAACGGAAAATTGGCGCCGCCGGTGTGTTCAAAAATCTTATCAACGGGTCTCCCACCATTGGCGGCATAAACGGCTTCGCGAAACGGATGGGTGCGTTGAAGCCACTGATCGTGAGATTCATCGACCTTTAAAACCCCATAAACGTCTTTGGGAATCTGGTTTCGATCAACAAAGGCATCTGCAATACCACGTTCAATCAAGGCATTACCCAAGGCGGAATTCGAACCCATGAGTATCACCCGCGCCCCCAGGGTCTTTGCAATCTGGGCCCCGGCGAAACTGGTGCCCTTGCCTCCCCCCAACAGCAGGATGCTGTCTCCAGGACTGACAGATAGCCTTTCTACCACGGCGCGATAAGCGGTTCCATAAGTGAGCAGCATGGCGGCAAGCTGAACCGGGCTTTGGTTTTTCAATCCGGCAGGTACCGGTATGGCTCTAGCCTCGTCAGCAACGGCAAACTGGGCATGGAATCCGTCATGGGTTTCATATCCCCGAATCACGGTTTTATCGGTCCAGGAGTCCAATATCACTGTCTGCCCAATTCGTACACGCTTGACTGCAGAGCCTGCATCAACTACGATGCCGATCGCATCACTGCCGGGGATATGAATGGTAGCCGTGTCACCGCGGCCAAAGACCGGCACCGGCAGCCCAAGGGCGGCAAAATTGGTGTTGAAATTGGGTCCGGTTGCAAGGACCGCCACCAGCACGCAGGTGGCATCCTCCGGGTAAAGCTTGGGAACCGGGACGTCTTCTACCTGAACAACATCTGCTGGTTTGCCGTAATGGTCCCGATGAATGGTCAATGCCTCCATTCTAGCGGGTATGGGATAACTTAAATTGGGTTGTCGGCCCAAGGGCCACTTTTCAAATAGGTCTTCGGTCACGGTATCCCCCTTTATCTAAAAAATATAGCCGTCTTTACAGCCGAATATTCTGTCAAAACCAGCCATCTCCCGCATTTCATCCGTGACCAGAAAAACTTGCGGCGGTCATCCCGGAACAAAACGGCCGCTTTTTCCCAGGTGGGAAAGGCATTTTCCGACCACGAGGACATTTTGCCCGTCGTCGGGAATCCCGGAATCCGGGCCAAAGACGATTCGCAGCGGTTTGAGTCTTTCGAGTATATCCATCTGTCGCGCGCGTTCGAGGGCCAGCTCGAGAACCCCCGCGCAAGCCGCACAGGCGCCCCCTTCAGCGCACTCGATACCCTCCGGCGGTTTGACGCATTCGGCTGCATGCTTGAATGGCCGGGCGATTTGATCGACGGTTTCTCCGACAATCTTCACATCCGCTGGATCCAGAGGCCCCCAGCGATCGTTGCTGGTATTGAGGATGTCTATTTCCGACGGTTCAAAACCCATCACCTTGGCGCAGATGGTGTCCACGATGCGGCTATCCGTTCCGGCCAATATCGTCTGAAATCCTACCGGGGTATTCGCCGTAATATTCGGTTTGATGACAACCGTGCTGTGGCCGTCTATATCTTCGAGCGGTGAATCGAGCAGGTCAACGGCCTGCTGAACAACATCTCTTAACGGCTCGGCAGCATCACCGCCGGACTTTACAATAGCAACTTTTTCATTCATTCCTGAAAACCCTTGATTGGGGGATCGTGTTAGTTTTTGAGTTTTTGCTTCAATTCATCGATTTTCTCTTTCAGTCCCGTTTCCCCCGGAAGCGTTCGGCGCATGCCAAAAATCGGGGGGGTTTCAATTCCCTTCTCCTCAATCAGCCGTTTAACTTCCTCGATAAACACCCCGGGACCGCTTGCTTCGGTCGTATCCCGATTGATGCCGAGCATGGTACCTTTGCCTTTGCTGACGTCAACACCACAGGAAGGGCTCGGGTTCATGCCCAATATCCCGACGATTTCGTAACCGTAAGATTGGTAAAGTTGCAGCTGGTCGACCACGCCGCCAGCCACGTTTCGAAAACAGGCCCGAATTTCCAGCTCACTGCCGACGCCCCATTTCTCTTTTTCAAGACCGAGGCAAATGCATTCGGGACAGGGCATCTGGATGATTCCCAGACCGTTGTGAAGCAGCATTTCGATGAGGGGAACATTGGCCCCGGCAAAGCTGCAGCCCTCCGGAAACCGGGTATTCATGTTCAGCCAGCAGTGGGCCACAAAAATGATCCGACGCTTTCTTTTATCATTGAGAAATAGATATCCGAGCCGATAGGCATCCGCAAATGTGCCGTCGAATTCCACTTCTCCGGTAGCCCAGATCGCGATGAACAAAGGCAAACTTCTATCTGCGATCTTTTGAAGCGTTTTTTCTGAGCATCTCAGCGTGATATCGGGCCGTTGCCCCGGATCGGAACAGGATGTGATCGTTCCCTGGTCGATACGCCAGAAAAAATCACGGTCCTCAATATTCCAATGCACCAGTTGTTGCCAATCTTTGATTCGGTGTCTGGCAGCGGCATCAGATTGAATCCGCTCTAACAGGGAGTCAAGGTGTGCCGCTGCCGTTTGGTTGGCTTTCATTATTTATAACCAACAAATTCGACAACCTGGTCAACCAGCTCCACACCGACATCTTTGCGATATTTTTCAAACACAGGTTTGGTCATTTTCCTGAATTCGGCGCTTTCCTCCGGTGTCGGCACGTGATTTTGGACACCCAGTTCAGTGAATAATTTCAATATATTATTATCAGAAGTCTTAAGTTTATCATCAAGGTAATAGGCGTCGTTGTTCTTTTCCCAGTTTTTGGCGGCCGCCGCGATGATTTCCTGATGCTCCGGAGACAGCTTCTTCCAAAATCCGAGATTCATCAATACCAGGGCTGGGGCGGTATGCAGTTTCACATGGGTATAATATTTGGCGACCTCGTAAATTTTAAGAGAATATAAAAACTGGGGTGAGGTTGAGATACCGTCGAGCACCCCCTGTTGAACCGCTGAATACAGTTCGCCGATCCCCATGGCCACTCCCATGGCGCTCAAGGCATTTTGGGTGTCCACCAGCACGGAGTCCGGCATGGTCCGGATTTTCATACCCTTCATATCGGCCGGGCTTTTAATGTCATGCTTGCTGTTCTGGATGCCGATCCAGCCGATGTGCCCCCACCCTAAAAATTTGGCGCCTTGCGTTTCCCAAAGGTTTCCGATGGCCTGCCCTTCAGGGCTATCAAGCCAGGCGCGCAAGGTTTTGTAATCGGGCCACAGCATGGGCAGTGTAAACAGCCGGTGTTGGGGAATATTATTTTGGCTGACCGTGCTGGGCACAACGCACATCTGAATAGCACCCATACGGGTCGACTCGATCAGGGTTTTCTGATTGCCGAGAACGGCAGCCCCAAAGTACTGAACATCAATCGCACCGTCGGACGCCTTTTCAACTTCCTTCTCGAAAATCTCGAATGCCGGTGCATAGCTGTAGGTCGGCGGGGTCGAGTCGCCGATTTTGATGACAATTGGACCGGCCATGGCGACCGAGACGCTGAAAAGAACACCCAAAACCACCGTAGTCAATAATTTTACTTTTTTCATGACAATGCCTCCTTTTTGGATTTAGTTTTCACTTCCGGGTTTATTGCACCTTGCTATAATAATACGAAATATTTCATTTTATAACTTGCGAACCCTGAACCTCCCTTAGCGAAAGCGACTATATGTGTGGCCAGATCATTCTGGGGACCACCAGAATAATCCAGGGAATAAACATAATGACCAGCAAACTGACGATTAAAATTGCAACGTAAGGGACCATGGTCTGAAACACGGAAGACAGCGATGTTCTGGCGATCCCACAGACCACAATGAGCAGCAGACCGATCGGCGGCATGATCAGGCCAATGCCGTTGGCTGCAACGGCAAGCAGTGTGAACTGCAGCGGATGAATGCCGAGCTGGTTTGAGATCGGGAAAAGAATGGGGAAAAAAATCAACAAAGCCGGCAAACCATCCAACAGGGCAGTTGCGATGATAAATATAAAATTGGCAATCACCAGAAATACGTAGGGATTGGTGGTAACGGAAAGTATCAGGCCTTTGATCATTTGCGGTATCTGCTGGGTCGCCAGAATATAAGTAAA
>JASFSK010000322.1:0-5923 GCA_050114455.1 Desulfobacterales bacterium
AAAAACCGTTTCGATTTGAAGCTTCCTGAATCCAATAAAGTTGTCGTCGTCGGTGCCGGGCCGGCAGGACTGGTCGCCTCCCTTCTTTCGCCGTTCTCATACGCCCGGATGGGCACATTGCCTGGATAAAGGAATAGAATATGCAAAGATGGTGTGGTTCACTTCTTCAAATCATTTTTTTGTTTTGGTTGTCTGCGCTTTTGATGGTCAGCTGTGCAACGATGCCACTACCAACCCGGTCGGATCGGATTACTGAATCCGGTCCCAACGGCAACTGTGCAAACTTTTTTGCATCACTCGACAAACAAATCGAAAAAGCCGGGGTAATTGATCCCGGTGTATTCCGGGTGATGAAGTATCCCTATTTAAGAACGAATCGATTTCTGGCCTCATTTAGCGAAGAACTCGACAGCGAAGCCACCTTTGCCGCATGGCTGAACCGAATGCAGGCGCTTGATCGGGAAGCCCGCAAATATGAAATTGCGAACCTGCCTGATTCTGATGTCGCCGGGATTGATTCAATCAAAGACAAAGCCGAACTCAACAGTAAAGTCGAAATCTGTGGTGACCTTTTAAAGGATGTGGATTTTCATGGTGTTGACCAACGGGAACGGTTGAAAAAAAGTGTTTCGGTATCTGATGATTATATTACGCTTCGCAGGATATTGGGCCTTTACCCCCTCACCCGTGTGTTTGTATCATCCGGAGTGTCCCGTTGGCATGCCGAGGCCCGCAAAAGCTATGTACCCCAGCCGCCTGCTGATTGGAAAACGATACGATACTTTCCGGCCCTAAATAACCATCTGCCTTCCTCGGGCCACCTCCTTGAATCAGTTGGGCGCGATCCTTTGGGCATCCCAAATTATTCTCCTCAAGACAAAGAGACGCTGTTTCAGATGTACGCACCGGTCTGGGAAGTTCAACACCAGGGATACTATGACCGTATCGGAGCTCCGGTCTGGTCCGGCAGAAATATTCTCGATGTCGATACAACGACTCCGGTTACCTACACGCTCATCTCCTTTACCCGTTTCGGCAATGACATTTTTACCCAACTTAACTATATCATCTGGTTTCCTGCGCGGCCTAAACAGGGAATGCTGGATATTTACGGAGGGATTTTAGATGGGGTCAATTACCGGGTCACTCTAAACCACAAAGGAGATCCGATTTTATATGAAACCATGCATAACTGCGGATGCTACTATAAGGCTTATCCGACAGACCGACTCCAAGCTCGTGCAAATATAGATTATGCGGAACCGCCGCTGATTCTCGAATCGCCGGCGGTGAACCATTCAAAAGACATGATGACAGTCGCCATGGACAGCCGCACCCACTATGTTCAACACCTTTACCCTTTATCCCGCGCATTGAAAAAGAAATCGCAGGTGTATTCACTTGTGGACTATGGTCAGCTGCGAAGCCTGCCCTATTTGAAAGACCATCGAAGGGGCATGTTTGGTCAGGACAGCCTTGCTCCGGGGAGCCAACGGCTGGAACGGTTCATTCTTTGGCCCACCGGTGTTCTGTCACCAGGTGCGATGCGGCAATCGGGCCGACACGCTGTGGCCTTCGTCGGCAAACGTCATTTCGACGATCCCTTTTTCATGGAAAAGATGTATTTAGAATCTGAAGCATTCTAAGACAATCGAAAGGTTAATTATGATTCGTTGGGGATTGTGCTGTATTTTTCGCGAAGTACCGATAAAATTTCGCCGAACAACAGCCAAGTATACGGGCAAGCTTTCGGCCAAACCACGTCTGGCCCGTCTATCGAATATTTGTCTGCACAATGCGCAGGCACTGCTCGAGGCCCTCAAATTTTGCCGGCTTCACGGTATTGGTGCCTTTCGGATCAACAGCCAGATTCTGCCGCTCAAAACCCATCCGGGACTCGGATACGCGATAAAGGACTTGCCCCAATCGACAGAAATTGTGAATGCATTTCGAAAATGCAAGGCCTATTGCCGGCGACACGACCTGCGTACCAGCTTCCATCCCGACCAGTTCATTCTTTTATCCTCCCCGAATCCCGAGGTCACCCAACGATCGCTTGCCGAGCTAGATTATCAAGCGGAGGTCGCTGAATGGGTCGGTGCCGATGTCATCAACATTCATGCCGGCGGTGCCTATGGGAATAAAGCCGAGGCCCTGAAACGTTTAATCAGGCAAATCAGAGATCTGCCGCAAGGTCTTCGAAGCCGACTGACTTTGGAAAACGATGATCGTCTGTATTCACCCCGTGACTTATTGCCGGTTTGCGAAAAATTGCGAATTCCGTTCGTATACGACCTGCACCATCACCGCTGCCTGCCAGACGGTCAAAATGTCGAAGACACAACCCGTCGAGCATTGAGTACCTGGGACCGCGAGCCGCTGTTCCACATCTCGAGCCCGTTGAATTCCTGGCAGGATGGGAATCAGCGGAATCACCATGATTTTATTGATCCTGAAGACCTGCCGGAATTCTGGCTGAAACAGGATGTGACGGTTGAGGTCGAGGCAAAGGCAAAGGAGCTCGCCGTGCTGAAGTTGATAAGAGAGGTAAACAAAAACAGATAAAGGTCAGCAGCTGATCTTCGGTGTACATTTTTATCGGTCGACGATTCAATTCATCAGATTCTGCTCGAGTGCTTTGATTTCGCGATCGATGCGGTTGGAAGGCGAGGTGAATTTGGCCAGAAACGAATAGGTTAGCGGAACCAAAAAGAGGGTCAGGACGGTGGACAACACCACTCCGGAAATGATGACGATTCCGATGGTGAAACGGCTCTCAGCGCCGGCGCCGCTGGCCAGGACCAGGGGAACGGCCCCGATGGCAGTCGACACCGAGGTCATCAAGACCGGGCGCAAACGCGTACGGGCCGATTCCAGTACCGCTTCTGAGACAGATTTTCCCTGATTGCGAAGCTGGTTGGCAAACTCAACGATCAGTATGCCGTTTTTGGCCGCTAATCCAATCAGCACCAGGATGCCAACCTGGCTGTAAACATTAAGCGAGCTTCCAGCAAGGTACAGCCCCATCAGCGCACCGGCCACCGCCAGGGGAACCGTCAGCATAATCGTGAAGGGATGCACGAAACTTTCGAACTGTGCTGCGAGCACCAGAAACACGACCAACAGGGAAAGACCGAAAGCAAAAACCAGGGCGCGGGAGGCATCCACAAATTCGCGTGACTGCCCCTTAAAGTCGATGACCGGAGCGCTGCCAAGTTCCTCTCGTGTGATTTTTTCTAAATAGGCGAGGGCGTCTCCGAGCAGGTATCCGCTCTGGAGGGTTGCTGAAAGCGTGATGGCCCGCAAGCGGTTGAACCGGTTCTTCGCAGCTGAATCGGCAAATTCTTTCAAGGACAACAGACTGGAGAGCGGGATGAGTTCACCACGGCCGGTTTCCGATCGGACATATATATTACGAATATCAGTGGGTGTGCGTTTTTGCTCTTTTTTTCCTTCGATAATCACATCGTATTCTTCGCCACGATCAATGTAAGTGGTCACCTGTCGAAAGCCCAGCATGGTTTCCAAGGTTCGACCAATTTGGGCAATGCTCACCCCCACATCGGCGGCCCGATCTTTGTCGATGATCACTTCCAGCTGCGGTTTGTTTTCTTTGTAATCACTTTCCAGGTTTGACAGTCCGTTGTTTTCTGCGGCACGTTCGATCAGAATATCGCGCCAGCGGGCCAGTTCATCATAGTCGCTTCCACCCAATACAAATTCCACCGGCTTGCCCGTTCCGCCTCCCAGACCACGACGTGCAACCGAAAAGGCCCGGTAACCAGGCAGCGCTTTGAGCTTGCGGTTGACATCCTGCATAATCTCCTGCATGGAGCGATTGCGCTCCGCCCATTGACTGAGCACTACGATCCCCCGCACACTGTTGACTTCGTTGGTACTTGAAAAGGAAGCCGGCAGGCGCAGCAGCACGCGGGTCGCTTCGCCCTTCTCATATAAAGGCATCAGCACTTCTTCCATGCGCTCCAGCATTTCGTAGGACTTTTCAAAACTGGCGCCCTCAGGACCATCGGCAATCACAAAAAACGCACCGCGATCTTCCAGTGGAGCGTATTCTTTATCGATGAGGGTGTAAAACAAAGGTGTCGAGCCTAAGATGATTGCAAATATCAGGACGGATATCCACTTGTATTGCATCAGAAATATCAACAACCGGCTGTATCGTTTTGCGACTGTCTTGTGCAGGCTTGTCAGCCGTGACTGCTTCGAAGATATTCCGGGAGGTTTTGGTTTCAATACCCGGGAACACATCATCGGAGACAGGGTCAGTGCGACCAAACTCGAGATGCAGACAGCGCCTGCCAAGGCGATGGCAAACTCCGAAAAAAGCCGCCCGGTGTTGCCCTGCATAAAGGTGATCGGCACGAAAACCGCCACGAGCACCAGGGTCGTGGCAACGACGGCAAAGCCGACCTGGCGTGCTCCCTTGATTGCCGCCAGCAGGGGTGGTTCTCCCAGCTGGATTCGGCGAAAGATATTTTCCAGGACCACAATGGCATCGTCCACCACCATGCCGATGGCCAAAATCATGGCCAACAAGGTCAGCAGGTTGATGGTGAAATCCATGATTGACAGAACGGCAAAGGTGGCGATCAGAGAAACCGGCACGGTAACGGCAGGCACCAGGGTGGCCCTCAGGCTGCCCAAAAACAAAAACAAAACCGCCACCACCAGAACAGCGGTGATAGCCAGGGTTTTGTAGACCTCCAGAATCGACGCCTCTATGAACACGGAAGTGTCGTAGCTTTGAATCAACTGCATTCCTTCGGGCAGGGTTTCGTTAACCTGGGCAGCTTCTTTTTTGGCGGCCTGGGCCACATCAAGCGTGTTGGCCTTGGATTGTCTAACGATTCCGAGACCGACCATCGGGATACGATTGCCACGCAATACACTGCGGTCGTCTTCTGCTCCCCGTTCCACAAGCGCAACGTCTCTCAGACGGGTCAGGTGGCCGTCGCGACCCTGCCGAATCACCAATCGACCGAAATCTTCGGCAGACTTAAACAAACGGGTTACCCGAACGGTGAACTCCTTGCGGGTCGATTCCACGCGGCCTGCAGGAAGCTCTACGTTCTGGTTTTGCAATGCCTGCTCGACATCGGCAACCGTGACGTTCTGGGCGGCCATGGCCTGTCTGTCGAGCCAGATCCGCATGGCAAAGCGGCGAGCGCCGCCGACAAAGACCCGAGCGACACCATCCAGCACCGAAAACCGGTCCACCAGGTAACGTTCGGCATAATCGGTCAGCTCCAGTCCATCCATTCGATTGCTGACCAGATTCAACCACATGATGACGTTGCTGTTGGAATCGACTTTGAAAATTTCAGGTGGGTCGGCCTCGTCCGGCAAATTGTCCAAAATGCGCGAAACACGGTCTCTGATGTCGTTGACGGCAGCCTCCAAGTCCCGGTCAAGAAAAAATTCTACTGTTACTTCGGAAATGCCGTCACGACTTTCGGAATCTATCGAGCGGATACCTTCAATCCCGCTAATGGCATCTTCAACGATCTGAGTCACGCGGGTTTCGACCACCGCAGCGGCCGCACCGGGGTATCTTGCTTCCACAGATACCACCGGCGGATCGATATCCGGGTACTCCCTTACCGGCAAGCGCTCAAAACTGATGATGCCGAACACGATCAACAACATGCTGAAAACAGTGGCCAGCACCGGGCGTCGGATGGATACGTCAGACAGGAACATGGCAGACCCCTGCAGCCTCAACTAACCTAACCGGCACGGCGCACGGCGACGGCGTTGCGGGTTTCAACGACGTTGACGGAAATGCCCGGCCTGACGCGGGTAATGCCCTCTACGACGACTCGTTGTCCGGCGTTCAAACCGCTGGCCACTTCAACCTTTCCCGGACTACGACGGCCCGTGACGATCTCTTTTTTCTCGACCG
>JASFSK010000323.1:0-5919 GCA_050114455.1 Desulfobacterales bacterium
CTTATCTGCAATGTCGGGTTTAACCAAAGAATAAACAAGGAAAGGATTGAACGGATGAAATTTGAATTTGCCACTGCCAATCAAATTATTTTCGGACCCGGTACGGCAAAGCAGATCGGAAATTTGGCCACCGGCTTGGGTCGCCGGGCTATGGTGGTAACTGGGAAGACGTCGACCCGAGCAGATTTTATCGACCAAAAACTCGACGAATGCGCTATTAAATCCACTCGCTTTGCTGTCGGCAAAGAACCGTCGGTTCCCATGATTGTATCGGGCGTTGAAACCGCCCGCAGTGCCGGATGCGACCTGGTCATCGCGATTGGTGGCGGCAGTGTGATCGACAGCGGCAAAGCAATTGCCGCAATGTTATCGAACCGCGGAGATCTAAATGATTACCTCGAGGTTATCGGCAAAGGACAATCAATTGAAAATGCTCCGGCACCGTTTGTGGCACTGCCGACCACTGCCGGAACAGGGGCTGAAGTCACCCGAAATTCAGTGTTGATGTCACCGGAACACAATGTCAAAGTCAGCATGCGCAGCCCCTTGATGTTACCGCGCATGGCGATCGTTGATCCCGAACTCACCTATTCGATGCCACCGTCCGTGACGGCTTTCACCGGTTTAGATGCATTTACTCAGCTGCTTGAAGCCTTCACCACCAAAAATACCAATCCTATGACGGACGGAATCTGCCGCGAGGGCTTAAAGCGGTCTGCGGGAGCTTTGGAAAGGGCCTTCCGCAGTGGTGACGACATCCAGGCCAGAGCAGATATGTGCCTGGCAAGCCTTTTCGGCGGACTTGCCTTGGCGAATGCCAAATTGGGAGCCGTGCACGGCATTGCTGGGCCTCTGGGAGGCATGTTTACTTCCCCCCACGGTGCAGTCTGCGGAAGACTTCTGCCATATGTCATGGCAACAAACGTTTCGGCATTGCAAAAACGGTTGCCGGAATCTCCGGCGTTGGCCCGCTATGACGAACTCGCCCGCATCGTATTAGACGACCATCGGGCCCTGGCAGCAGATGGGATCAAATGGGTTCAGAAGCTCTGTGATCAGTTAGCAATGCCGAGTTTATCGGCTTACGATATCACAGAAAAGGATATTCCAGACATCATTTCCAAGTCACAAAGCGCAAGCAGTATGCGGGGAAATCCGATAGAATTGACGGAATCAGAATTGCAGGATATTCTGGAGCAAGCTATCTATTAGAGGATCCTTTTCGTTTTTCAAGGGCCAATAATTTCTTTTTTCGATCCGCCCCCCAACGATATCCGCCGGAGCCGCCTTTTTTGGGCACCACCCGGTGGCAGGGAATAACGAGCGAAACTGGGTTGGCCGCGCATGCCCGGGCCACTGCCTGTGACGCGGTAGGTTTTCCGATGGCCGTTGCCAATTCACCATATTGGATGGTCTGACCTTCGGGAATGGTTCTAAGATGGTCCCATACGCGCCGTTGAAAAGCGGTCGCCTTGACATCAAATGGCAATTTTGGCCATGGTGCAGTGCCGTCCAGATAATTTATGAGCATTTGAGGCCAAGCTGATAATTTCCTGGTCGCCTCCTCAATGTCGGCATTAGCAAATTCATTTTTCAGCTCGTCTACCAGAGCTCGCTGTGTATTCCCGATGCGAACGGCACAAATACCCTTTTTTGTTGCAGCCAATAGAAGCAAGCCCAGAGGACACTTTACCACCGAATAAAATATCCGTTGTCCCTTGCCTTGCTGTTGATATGCCTTGGGCGTCATGCCCAAAAAACGAGATGAGGTCTCATACAGCCGGCTGCTCGATCCGTAGCCCGCATCAAAGGTGGCCAAAGCGATATCATCCCCATTTTTTAAGGCTTTTTTAAACCGTAATTGGCGAAGTGCATCAGCGTAATTTCTGGGCGTAATCCCGAGTATCCTCTTGAATTCACGCTGCAGATGGAATGGGCTTAAATTCACTTGTTTAGAAAGTTCTTCCAATGTCGGGATATAATCGCAGGCTTCAAGATAACGGCATATTTTTAAAACCTTGGCGTCCATGTCGCCGAGCCCCGCCTCGACAGATTTGTCCGGACGGCAGCGCTTGCAGGGTCTAAAGCCCGCTTTTTCAGCACCTTCGCTGGAAAAGAAAAATCTGGTATTCTCAAATAAAGGTTTTCTGCTGGGGCAATGAAAACGGCAGTAAACAAAGGTTGTCACCACCCCGTAAAAACATACGCCATCGTAAGTGTGATCCCCTTTCAAAACGGCCTGCCATAAAGCCTTTTCCGATAAATCCATGATCTTGATCTCCATTTCGTTGTTTTAACTTAAGTATAATACCGGTGGGAATATGGCTTCTATCCGATTCTTGCGATGGAATTTTTTTTAAGGGTAGGATTGCACAATCAGGGATAACCAAGATATGGGCAAAGTTCATTTGCCGATTTTTTATTTCATGGGAACAAATTCCGGCTGGCGCAAAATTATGCACAATATGTTATCTGCCACCGAATGATCAAGTGATCAACTCTTTGATTCTGGCAATGTGTGCAGGTCCGGTTCCACAGCACCCGCCGACAACGGTGGCGCCAGCCTGCAGCCAATCGGAAACATATTTGGCATAACTGGCTGGATTCAGGTCGGACCGCAGATCAAGCAAACCATCAGTCCGTTTGTTTCCATCCAGTTTCCAATCTTCAGGTATGGGTTGGAAAGTGTTGGCGTACCCGCCGAAATGGGCAATTCCTGTTTCGAACAACTGCGGCAGAGCCGTGGTAATGCTCTCCGGTGCGCAGCAATTGGCCAAGTACCCTGATACCGGAAGATCAGACAACGCTGCTACCGCCTCACCGATGGTTTCACCGCTTCTCAATCGTCCCGAACGGTCTTCATGCAGGGTCCAGGCCACCCAAACCGGCTTGTCGGTTTGACAGGCAGCTGTGGCGGCGGCCCTGGCTTCGGCCGCACTGGACATGGTCTCACATAAAAGCAAATCAACCTGGGGTGCCAGCAGGTCCGCCTGCTCCCGGTACAAGGGTATAATGTCTTCATCCTCGCCAACCAGGTCCGGTCGGTAACTTCCTGACAGTGGTGGCAGTGATCCGGCAATCAAAACGGAAGCTTCGTCAGCTTGCCGGGCTTGTAAAGCCAGCTTGCAGGCCAGGAGGTTGAGTTCTTCAAAGCGATCTTCAATGCCCTCTTTGGCCAGATTGCGCCGTATGATGCCATAGGTATTGGTGGTGATGATGTCGGCACCAGCTCGAATATAATCCCGGTGGATCTGCTGCACGATTTCCGGGGCGGTAACCAAAGCATTGGCAGACCAGATCGAATTGAGGACATTGACGCCACGGAACCTCAATTCCCGGCCCATACCGCCATCAAGCAGAATAGGTCTGTCCGGCAAATTTAATTTTCCCATTATTGATACTCCGATCTCAATTACTGTTTCTTGTATATTGCGTATGTTACCAGACCTTTTGCAACCAATACGTCATCCTCATTTCTGACTTCGACATCGCCGATGGCCGTCATCGTCCCCCGGTGAACTATCTTGGCCTCTGCCAGCATCTCGCCGCTGTTGACGGGTTTTAGAAAATTAAAAAATCCCGAATCAGCGCATTCACCAGTTCAGGCTGCTCATGGGTGATCCAATGGCTGCCGTCCGGTATTCTTCTGACGATCAAAGGGCTCACGTATTCTTCCAGACCCTCCAGATTGCCGGTCAAAAGCGCCTGATAATCCGTTCCGATATCGGCTAGTTGATTCTCCCATTCAGCCCAAAACTCGGGAAATCCGTGGACAAACATGACCAGCTTTCCGGTTCCGACGCTTACATAGTGCAACTGGACGCCGTTGACGTCGGCATAGTGGCTTTGAAAATCAGACATCATGCTCCTTTGAGTGGAATACATGCTCGTTTAGAAAAAATTTGATAGTATATATCGAATGGGAAGATAACAAAATATTTCTTGATTTCCAATAATTGATTTTCGGATCAAGGTCAGAAAAAGCCATGCAAGGTAATTGACAATCCTTTTTGCTTTTGCCACAATAAATAGCCAGCCAGCTTGTTCGACAGCACATCAAAGCTAAAGTTTGCACCCAAAACGAATTTGTTTTGATACGCGGTTTTCTTTGAAGCAACCCACTTTGTCATGGTGCTCTGCTTGCGTTTGTTTCTAATGTTTAACCCAGCTGCTGCCTAAGGAGGATCAAATGAAAAACCTACAGCTTAATTATGAAACACTCATCAAGGTCACAAAATCGTTGTCCAAATCGAAAGATCCCGAAGAAATCATCCGGATGACGGTTGAGAGTCTCAAATCATCGTTGGGTATCAAGGGATGCGCGTTGTTTCTGATCAATACCCAAACAAAAGATCTGGAGGTGGCGGCTTCGGCCGGATTGAGCGAGGAATATTTGAACAAAGGAACAGTGAGTGCGTTGCGTTCGATCGCCGACTCGCTCAAAGAGGGACCCGTGGCGGTCTATGACGTCAGCGATGATCCCAGAATCCAATATCCGGAAGCTGCCCAAAAAGAGGGGATTGCTTCTATTCTTTCCGTACCGATCCTGATCGGTGATGAGGCCATCGGGGCCATCCGGGCTTATACGGCCGAACCATGGGAGTTCACCCTGGATGATGTCAATTTTGTCCAAGCGCTGGCCCAGATCGCTGGTGTCATGATTGAAATGACTCGCCTTTACCAGGGCCAAAACGAACACATTGAAGCGTTGGCCACGATGTGCTCGTCGCCGAACCTGTAACTCCAATTCATTTTTAGATTTTGGATTTTAGAATTGGGATTCAATGTCCGGCTGTCTTCAAGCAGGATAGCCGTTGGATCTGATAAGCAGAAAGGGATCGAACGAAGCGATTCATCCAATCCCTCCGGGGCGTAAACCCCTTTAGCCCCTGCGGGTCGGGGACCGCAATCTAAATCCAAAATCTTTTAATTATGCCAGGATTAGGCGAAATGCCCACGTATGCTTGAGTCTTAACCCCTATCTTTCCCTCGCAGACCGCATCCACCAGGCCGCCAAAGCTCCTGATACAAATCCAAACAGATGGCCGGCCCAGCTGACACCCGGCACGTAAATGAAAAGGGTTTGCAAAGCTCCGCCGTAAAGTAAAAATATGGCCAAGGATATTATCAGCGCCTTCCAGTCCCGACGAAATATTCCCAGACACATTAAATAGCCGATCAGACCGAAAATAACCCCGCTGGCACCAATGTGGATGGTGCCTTCTTTGCCCGATAGCCAAACCAAACCGCCGCCGACCACAATGATAATCCAGAGCGCCCTGATGGCCAGCTTGCGGCTGAACGAGAGTGCGACGGCCAGCAAAACGAAAAGTATGCCAGAATTGGCAATGAGGTGACGCAGATCGACATGCAAAAACGGCGTGAAGAGAATACCTGCCAATCCATCGAGCTGCCGAGGCCTTAATCCGTAATGACGTAAATCCATGGGCAAGGCAAGATTGATGAAAAACACCAACCAGAGAATGGCCACCGAAGTGAATGCTGTTTGAATATTTTGACGTATCTTCATTCCATTTAACATACTGAAATTATATCAATAATAACTTACTCTTATTTGCTAAAGTATTCGCAGAATTATCCGAAATACACCTTTAGCAATAAAGGGAGGTTAATTTTATGTTAAAGGATGCCTCGCCACCCAAACAGGCTCGGGGGCCTTTTCGATTTATCAGGGCTACTATCCACCATATTTTCAATTACCTTTCATGCAATGCAGACGACCCGACAGACAACAAGATGCTCTTGCGCAACTTGTACAATATCGGTCATCTGGATGAGGGAAAATACTATCATTTTCGCGAGAAATGTTCGAATGACAATTTCGATCCCGAAGAGATAGACGAAGGTTAGCGAATCTCGAGGTATCATTATCTCGAGCAATAAAATTCAGCACCTGAC